>JANXNM010000377.1 GCA_025354065.1 Synechococcales cyanobacterium 340R_concoct_173_sub
GCGATCGAAGATACACCTTGCTGGGAAGTCATCAAACAACGGAGAGTTTGCTCCTACCCGCGTAATGTCCGGTCTCATTTTCCCGATGCTCCGCTGCTTAAACCGCTCCTTGTCGAAAGTTTTGCGGGAACCTCCTTCTTCGATGCTCAGGGTGAGGTGCTGGGAGTATTAGGAGTAATGGATACTAAACCCTTACAAGATGTACATCTGGCAGAATCCTTATTGCTCATCTTTAGCGATCGGATTGCGACGGAAATCGATCGTCAGCAGGCAAAGCAAGCCCTAGTAGACAGTGAGGAACGGCTGCAACTCGCGATCGGGGGGGCGCGACTGGGTACCTATGATTGGGACTTAGTTACCAATCAAATTCTCACGAGTGCTTACTTTAACCAATTGCTAGGGCTGGCACCGGATGAAGAGTTTACCGTAGAAAAGTGGCAAAGCATCCTGCATCCCGACGATTTTGTCGAGATCACTACCGGACTCGAACAATCACTCCTAGATGCCTCAGATATTACTCAAGAGTATCGGGTAATTTGGCCCGATGGGAGTATCCACTGGATTGGTGGCTTCGGACAATTTTATGATGATGGTGCAGGTCGGGCCGTGCGGCTGGCGGGCGGACTTACAGAGATTACCGAACGAAAAGAAGCGGAACTAGGCTTAAGAGCCAGTGAAGAACGGTATAAAGCACTGATTGAGATGACCGCTCAAATTGTGTGGAACGCTACTGCTGATGGAAAAAACCTCCACAACAATGTAGTGCCATTTATCGGAGAGAACCCAGATGAATCTGAGACTAGTGGAGGAAGCTGGATGTGGGCAATCCATCCTGACGATCGCCAGCGGACGGGTGAGTTATGGGCGTTAGCAGTTGCCAATTTGACCCCATTCGAGATCGAACATCGAGTCCGCCGCTGGGATGGCGAATATCGAGTGATGAGTGGTCGTGCTATTCCATTATTCAATGATGATGGGAGCCTACGGGAATGGGTTGGGCTACATGCCGATATTACTGAAATGAGGAAAGATGAGCAAAATCTCCGGCGCAGTGAGGAGTTCAACCGCCGGATTTTAGAAAATAATCAAGATTGTATTAAGGTGTTGGATCTCGATGGGCGGCTGCTGTACATGAACGATAACGGTCAGAAGCTGTTTGAAATCGATGATTTTGCCAAGTACGATCGATCGTTATGGACGCAGTTTTGGGGTGGAAGCGAACGGGAGCTAGCTCAAGCCGCTTTTGAAAATGCCATAGCCGGAACTATAAGTAAATTTGAAGGGCACTGTTCAACCCCGACCGGAACCCCTAAATGGTGGGAAGTCAATGTAATTCCCTTCAAGGACAAAGAGGGGAATGTCGATCAGCTCCTCGTGATTTCTCACGATTTAACCGAACGGCGAGAAGCAGAAGAGGAACTGCGTCTGAGTCAGCTACTCGCTCAATCTCAAGTGGTGGAAATTGAAGCCATTTATCAGACTGCACCCATTGGTCTGGCAATCCTCGATGGAGACTTGCGCTTTCAGCGCGTCAATAAAAAACTGGCCGAAATAAACGGCGTTACAATGGCCGATCATCTTGGGTGCACCGTGCGCGATGTGCTCGGCGATTTAGCAGATGGGAACGAACCACTATTACGACAAGTATTAGAGACAGGAGAACCACTGCTAAATCTAGAACTTAGCGGTGAAACGAAGGCTCATCCCGAAATTTACCGGACTTGGATCTCAAGTTTTTATCCACTTAACGACAAAATTGGACAAACGATCGGCATTAATGTCGTCGTACAAGAAATCACCGATCGTAAACAAAAGGAGCTAAATAATAATTTTCTAGCCGAGATTCAAAAAGATCTTGCTTCCATCGAAGATATTAGCCAAATGCTAGATGTGGTGGGTGAGAAAATCCGAGCTTGGTTTGGTTTTTGGATGCTTGCGTTTGGCGATGTAGATCTTGCGACCAATACTTGTACCGCCTTTCATACGAATTCTGAAAATGGAACACTTACCCAAGTTACCCCCTATTCTCTTTCTGACTTTTTCAGCGAAAATCACCTGCAACAACTTCACGCTGGGGAGACGGTGGCGATCAATGATGTCTATGAGGATCCAGGAATTAAGGATCAAGGAAGTGCTTATGAGGCTTATCCAGTGCGCTCGTTGCTAGCCCTCCCTTATATTATGGATGAGGAATGGAAATTTTTAATGACTGGTAGTCGCCGTGAGGCTTGTATTTGGCGCAAAGATGAAATAGATCTAATGTCCGAACTGATGCCCCGTATTTACCTAGAGATTGAGCGATCGCGATCTGAAGCCGCCCTAGAGAAATTAAATCAACGCTTTAAATCTGCAATGGATGCAGTAGATGGAATTATCTTTGAATGGAATGTAGACACTAACTTGGTTTATCGTTCCCAAGGTTTGTTTAATTTAATTGGGGTTGAAGTAGAAGATGCGTCTCCCACTTCGGAATGGTGGTTTAACTTAGTTCACCCTGAAGACCAGATTGATAGGGAAAGGGAACGTTTTTTTGCCGAGCTTGAAGCTAATAAGGATCGCTTTCAACATGAATATCGGGTGCGTCATGCAGATGGTCATTGGATTGATGTATGGGAAAGGGCCTATGTGAGACGTAACGAAGCAGGTGAAATTGTTAATATGATCGGCTTTACTTGTGATATTAGCGATCGTAAACGGCTCGAAAAAGAATTAGAAAAACGCAATCAAGAGTTAAATCTCTTCTCGCATACCGTTTCCCATGACCTCAAAGCCCCGTTGCGCGGAATTTCCAATCTTGCAGGTTGGATTAGCGAGGATTTATCAGAAACGGGCGATCCAGATGTTCTCGCAAATTTAGAATTGATGCGATCGCGCGTATCTCGCATGGACAGCTTGATTGATGGTTTACTCAACTATGCCAAGGTGGGCAACACGGAGGCGAATTTAGAAACATTTAGGGTCGAGCAGCTACTTTCAGAAATTGTCGATTCGTTGAGCATTCCTGATAGTTTTGTCGTCGAGCTACCCGCCGAGCTACCGTCCATTACGACCCATCGTGTCTTGTTAAGTCAAGTTTTAGCAAATTTGATAGGGAATGCGTATAAACATCACGATCGTTCAGAGGGCAGAATTCAAATCACCGTTCAGCCTGATGCTGAGATATGGCGATTTAGTGTGACCGATGATGGTCCTGGAATCGCTCCAGAAAACCAAGAACAGGTGTTTGATATTTTTAAAACATTGTTAGGTAACGATAAAACTAACACGGGGATCGGGCTATCGATCGTCAAAAAAATCGTCGAAACTCAGGGCGGCCAAATTAATCTTGAATCTCAGATCGGCATAGGAACTACGTTTAACTTTACTTGGATCATTAAGGGTTAAACACACGCCCAGAGATCACCCAATTTATTCGCGCGGTCTGTCAGCAAGTCTCGATTTTATAGAATCCTCGTTCTTAAATGGCCTTCGGCAATTGCCACCAAGCCAGATTTGGGTGCTGATGATGTTCGTGATGATAACCAAAGTGATAACAAGTGAGAAAGGACCAAAACAAAGGAAAGTAAGTACTCTGAGTACGAAAAGAGTCCGCATATCCTGTCTCTGGTTTTCGATGCGGTAAAAAAGTACCAAAATAGAAAAGTTGTATCGAACTCATCAATGAAGGAACAATCCAAAAGAGAATCAAATTAATTTCGGGAATATGAAATAAGCTATGGAGAATGCAGAAAATCATCACCAGGCCCAAAAATCGCCACCAACTCCAATACCGCTGCATAAAACAAAAATACCAAGCGATCGGGCCTATAGATTTGCCATTATGAAAATCAGGATCCAAATCGCTGGCTGGATAATGATGATGATGTAAATGAGCATCTAAAAGTTGCTTATACGAAAATAAGCCATAGGCTAGTAATGCAAAGGAGCCGATCGCCGCATTGATTTTTGTCTGTTTTGGCAGAACTGCTCCATGCATAGCATCGTGCGCTGTAATGAAAAGTCCAGTGTAGAGAAAGGTTTGCAACAGTACAGCGATCGCGTTCCCTAGGAGTGACATTTGCGATATATTCACTACTGTTAATAGCAGCCCTAAACTAGTTGCCCAAGTTGAGATAAGGATTAGCGCGATCGCTAGACCAGTCAGCCCAATTTCGGAACTGTTGAGCATTCTAGAAGTGGGCGGAGCAATATCTTGCAGTGATAAACTCATTGGGTAATCCTGGGCAATAGCAGGTAAATCAATTTCTAATTTCAAACTCATAATGTCGTCATTAGTTTAATCAGTTCGGCTGACAAGTCTTGCTTAGCACTATGGCTCTTTTTGAACAGAACACCTGCAAGAATATAAATATTTCTAGAATAGAAGGCTTTTTGCTGATCACGTAGCTCAACGATCCGCTGCTTTACCTTAGGTTCAGAACTATAATAGCCAAACGGCATAGGAGAAGTCATAAAATCTTCTACCTGATATCCTTGATCGATCGCGTATTCGATCGTACCGACTGGATCAGAATAGGCAGAAATCATGAGCATCGCATTGGGTACACCTCTAGCTAAAAGCCGTTTTGTAATATCTGCACCATCCCGACCACCATATAACGAAGGCATATAAATACACTCATCCATAGCTGGAATATAGGGAGGATTCGCAATTAGATAATCTGCTGAAGGACTATGAAAGAAGTTATCATTGTGAATCACATACTTGTTTTGGAGATTCTGGCGTTTAATCGTATCTTGTGCAATATGGCAAGCAGCAATATTAAGTTCATAACCGTTAACAAGGCCATTAAACTCGCTTTTGAGTAAACTGTTAATAACTGGCCTACCATCCCCTGCACCAAACTCCACAATTGAAGTGAAATCCTGGCAATAATTGAAAACCATTCTATCTAAGCATTGCGAATAGAACTGAGATTCTTCAGGGCATATGAATATTTCCTGAAAATTATCATTTAATAGTAGGCTGCTAACGATCGGCTTAGAGATTAACAAAGAATTATTCATGGGGATTCCTATTTGGTGTTTCTATTTAGTAAGTGGTTTAGTGAAGTGCCATTCTAGAATGAAAATCTCTGCCTCTTTTAAGGCTTTAGTTAGAGCCTGATTGCTATCGAATTTTAATTCTGACAAATGAACTGATTCGATATTAACGGTAAAATTATCGTCCTCAAACGGCCAAGGTTCTACGGTCAAATCTCCATTCTCTAAACAACGCAAGTCATAACGTTGATTATCGATACCATGGGTAATTTCCAAGGCGCGACCGTCCTCTGGTATTTGTTGCTGGGTCAAAATCAAGGAGAACCGATCGCACCATTGCATAAACTGATAACCGCGTTCTACCTCTTCTTGAGATACCCCTAGTTGCTCTCGCCAAGTCGCTTGATTTTTGACCTGTTCCTCTAGAAAGTCCTTCCATTCATGAGAAGTTTCGCCTTTGTTTTGGCTCAGAAAGCAAATATGCATAGAAGTAAGCAACGCGACCCAGCGACTACGATAAAGCGATTCTTCAATATGTTTTTTTAAGCAGTCTGGAACTTTTTCTGACTCTTCACCCAAGGTAAAGTCCATAGGCGCACCGACTTCGGTTAGATGATTACCTTGCCACTCTTTTTCTAGATCATCATGGTGAGAGATTGCTGCTATTGTTTCATAAAGGCGAAGGGGAGCATCCGATCGTCGCCATTGTCCGGCTAGCTGTGCGGCTAGTAAGGCATGGGCACGATGGTCAATGATATCCCAGCCATCTTTACTCAAATTCACGATCATAGATTTCCTCCTAGAGTTGATCTGGATTTTTGAATTAGATCAATAACAGCTTTGGCTGCACGATCGCCCATAAATTTCTCTTGGTCATAGCCCAAAACCAATTCCCAAGCATCATTCGGGTACCGATCGACTAAGGGAAAGGCCACATCAGTTAACATCCACTGACCATGCCGTTCATCTTCACGAATATGCAGTTCCCAGTAGCCCATTGCTGCGTCAGAAAGACCTAAACGACTTGCAGCAACCATATAGTCGCGATAGATAGAAGGCCCAGCGATTTCAAAATAAGTCAGGCCGCCGTTATAACGTAAAAAATAGCGTTTACGTTCTGTGAGTAAAAAGTTGTGATTGATACTAGCCAAAACTTGCCAGGGAACGATGTCGAAGTATCCCTCTGGCTGTGTGTCTAAGTTTAACTCTGCCATCATTTGAGCAAAAAAAGTCGAATGCTTACGAGCCAAACGGCCATTACCGTATTCTTCAAGCAACACTCGTACTAATGTGCTTTGAATCTCATTACTAGCACCGCCCACAATTCGCGAGAGACGACTAGCTTCGACTAGTCCATCTAAAGATGCGATCGCCAAGAGTAATTGGTATCCCTCTAGGTTCATCTCCTCAAGCAGATAATGTTTTGTACTGGATAGAGGAGGATTTAAATCACGATCGGTCCGCTGTATTAAAGCTTGCTTCACCGTTACTGAGTTCAATTGATATATCGAGGCTATGTCCAAGTGAGTCATTTCCCACTTTTGCCAGGAAGACTCAATGCGATCGCGGACTGAATTTAGATATACGGAGCGCTCATTTTTATAATTTTGCAAATCATCGTACCAAAATAAATTGAGACGATTGATGCGGTAGAGCACTCTTTGCAAAAATCTCAAGGCAATTTCCGAATCACTCACTTTTCCCGCGTAGGCATTCCTCGAAGCCACCGCGATCGATCCCTCAAAGTCCCTAACAAGATTAGGGTGTAACTCTATCTGCTGGTCTAAGTTCTCTAGCATGAGCAGTTGATCAAATTGCTGCTCTGCTTGATCATAAGTAGTAAAGGACTGAAAGTTATGAGATTCTAGCAATAAAGCATCTAATCTTTCTTTGAGTACTTCAGTATTTAAAGTAAGTAGCATATCTACGATGGATCATCCTTAACTAATTCAATATGCAAAATTTATGTCGTTTTTTAAGGATATTCGTCTATCAAAAGAGAGCAATCTAATTAATCCATTTATACCAAGATGAATGATAGATCAGTTAATGCGAGACGGGTAAAGCGATCTAACAAAATTAATACCTCACCTCTTTTACAATAGTCTTTTCATCTATTACTAATCACTACTTAAGATTTTATTATTCCTCCTACTTTTGAGAGATTTGATTACCTGAGGATTTACTTAATGTTTGATAGGGAACGACAGTCTTTATATTCCAATCGCCACGATTCATAACGCTACGACTCATAACATTTTAAGGAGCTTCAAAGCTATGCCTGTACAATTAGAAGATAGTAAGCGCACTGCGATCGCTGGCAAACTAGCTGAAATGAAGGCATTTCAGAACCTGATAATTGCAAATGAAGAAATTTTAATTCAAGCTTGTTCCGATCGAGAAATATCAAATCGACTTGAGGATTTTGTTCGAGACGATCGTAAAAATTTAGGCATCATTGATACTGTAATTGTTCAATACGGTATTAAAGCTGAACCCAGCCAAAAAGTTCAGCAAGAAATTGAAATGGTGACTGAAATGATGCAAGATTCAGAACTCACTGTATTTGATAAGGTGGCAAAGCACGAATTGCTCAAACATGCCCAAACTATGTCTGGACTTCTTGTCCACAAAGCAGCTCAAGTTGTAGGTGCTGACATTGAAGTAGCGATCGCGCCCCTCAATACCGTCAATTTTGAAAATCGTGCTCACCAAGAGCAACTTAAAGGCATGATGGAATCCTTAAGTACTATGGAATTAACAGGCCAGTCAGCCGATCAGGGAATTTGGGCCAGGGTTCAAGATAGCATGGCCGCCTTGACGGGTATGGCAGGAAGCATTGTCAGCCGCACTGATGATGAGATGAATATTCGTGATGTGATTCGTATGGATCATTTGAAGGTAAAGACTTTGTTTGGACAGATTCAGGATACTGAAGATCCTCAGAAGCTAGAAGAGTATTTTGGTCAAATTTATCAAGATTTGTCTACTCATGCTGAAGCAGAAGAGCAAATTCTCTATCCAGCAATCCGGCCTTACTACAGCGACACTCAGAAGTTGTATGATGAGCAGGCAGAAATGAAGCAAATGCTAGACCAGATAAAAGCGATGAACCCTACCAATACGGTTGAATTTAAGTCAGCCGTAGCCCGCGTTATGTCGGCTGCTAATGATCACATGGACGATGAAGAAAGAAACGTATTTTCATATATCAAAGATACCTTTGGAGATGAACAGCAGAAACAATTAGCGACGGAGTTCAAGACAGCTAAAAGTCAACTCCAGGATAAACGTGTACTAAGCACTTCGTCCAAATAGTTTAGTCAATCCTATTTTGAAGGGTAGGAATATTCTAGGAATACCATTGTGTGAGATTCTAAAGAAGATTCCCCTTCATTACCGTACGTCTTAGAGCACCATAATGCTTCTGGTACTACATTAGAAGGGCTATTTTCCCTAGCTATAGGAGAGATGGCCCTTTACTTAAATTAGAAAGCTGTTCCCTCAATTAAAAATAATTATGAAAGCAACTGTATTTTACGCTCAGGGTGATGTGCGGGTCGAAAGCGTTCCCGATCCAGAGATTAAGCGCCCTACAGATGCGATCGTACGAATTACTCATGCTTGTATCTGTGGGTCAGACCTATGGTTTTATCAAGGTAAAGATCAATGGCAACCTGGTTGGCGCACGGGACATGAGTGGATGGGCGTGATTGAGGAAGTCGGATCAGCGGTCCGAAACTTCAAAAAGGGCGATCGGGTTTTATCGCCGTTCTCATTTTCCGATGGGGAATGTGAGTTTTGTAATAAGAGTTTGCAAACCTCTTGCGTACAAGGAGGATTTTGGGGCGGTTTAAATGAAGGTGGCCAAGCAGAAGCCATTACAGCCCGATTTGCTGATGCTACGCTTATAAAAATTCCAGACGAAATCGCTAATGACGATGGGATGCTAACCAAAATTCTGCCCCTCACTGATGTCATGGCGACTGGCCATCATGCTGCAATCTCAGCGGGTGTAAAAGTGGGCAGTACTGTTGCAGTGATTGGCGATGGCGCAGTGGGATTATGTGGTGTATTAGCGGCTAAACGCCTTGGTGCAGAACGAATTATTATCATGGGCCGCCATGAAAATCGATTGACGATCGCCCGTAAATTTGGGGCTACAGATGTTGTGAGCAGTCGTGATGAAACAGCAATTCAGGAGGTGCAGGAACTCACTAAAGGCGGTGCGGAATCCGTTCTGGAATGTGTTGGGACAGAATCTTCGATGCAGACGGCAATTGGGATTACTCGACCGGGTGGCACAGTTGGTTATGTTGGTGTGCCCCATGGTAGTGGCACGATTAACTTAAGCCGTATGTTTCGCTCAAATTTGGCATTGTGTGGCGGCGTTGCACCATCACGGGCTTATATTCCAGAGCTTTTGAGTGACGTGATTGCGCTAAAAATTGACCCATCGCCAGTGCTAGACATGGTGGTGGACTTAGATGGCGTTCCTGCAGGCTATAAGGCCATGAATGATCGAGCCGCGATCAAGGTAATGGTGAAAATTTCCAATGGTTAATCGAGAAATTTATGGCTCATTCATTCCTTACTCAGGAGAAATTATGTTTTGATAATTGGTAGTGGTCTAAATCTGTTGATCCTTGAATTCAGAATTCCGAGTTAGAACTCGATTTCAAGATTGTATTCAACAGGTTTGGTGAACTACCTTTTTATTATCTCTACCGATTTTCAGTTTATGGAACACTGCTTTAAGGATCTCTAAGTAATTAGACTTAGAAAAAATATTTCTCTAGCTGAGCATCTTTCTGCATAGCTTGGGCACTATTAGATACCTAGAGACGTGTGAGATGTGACGAAAGCGCTATGTTGCAAACCCAGATTAGAAATTCGGTTGATTCCAATGATGCTGATTTGAGTCAGGTCTCCAAACTTTGTGAAATTGGTGATTATGCCAGTGCGATCGTAGCCTTGAGTGCCATTTTAGAGCAGCGCCCCGATTCCCTCGCGGCCTGGAGTGAAAAAGCGAATGTCTATGTCAGTCTAGACCAACATAAAAACGCATTAGCTTGCTTAGAGAAAGCGCTAATGGTCCATCCAACCTCCCCATTTTTGTTTTATCAACGGGGCTGGACAGAGCACATCTTCGGGCGTTATGAAGATGCGGGCAGTAGCTTTCAGCATGTTATTCAACTTCAGCCCAATTATCCAAATGCTCATTACAGTTTGGGTCTTGCGCTCTATACCTTGAATCGTTATGAAGACGCTATTCCTTATTTGGCCAAAGCCTTAGACTTGGATCCGTCCTTAGCAGATACTTGGTATTTACAAGGGGCCGCGCTCTATGCAACAGGCCGTTATGAGGGGGCCGTTACTCACTTCAACCGATCGCTCGAAATCCGACCGGATCATGCAGACGGGTTGAGTAGTCGAGGTAATGCCTTACTTTGTTTAGGAGATTATGAAGCGGCATCCAGTAGCTATGCCCAGTCGTTGGCAATACAGATAGAAGATTCACAAGTTTGGTATCAGCGTGGTGTTGCGTTAAAAAATCTTAATCGTCATCAAGATGCGATCGCCTGTTATCAAAAAGCGCTGAAATTTGATTCAAACTTTGTAACTGCTTGGTACAGTCAAGGCTTGTCGTATGTAAAATTAGAAAATTGGGAAAAAGCGCTGACCAGTTACGATCGGGCACTCACCCTTCAACCTGACTACTACGAAGCCTGGTATAACCGCGCTGTTTTATTAAAAAATCTCAACCGTCTAGATGATGCATTAAAAAGCTACGATCGCGCATTGGAATTGAGGCCTAACGATTTCCGTGCCTGGAATAATCGTGGCAGTTTATTAGTGACAATGAGACAATGGGAATTAGCGTTAGACAGTTTTGACAAAGTGCTTCAGTTCCGACCGAATGATCCTAATGCAATGCAAAATCGTGAAGCGGTTCTCAAAAAAATGCAATCACTCTAATACTCCAAACTAATGCTCCAAACTAATGCTCCAAACTAATGTTCCAAACCACGCGTAGACGACTCGCCCTTTGGTACACGTCTGTCACCGCAATTCTGTTACTTTTATTTGCTACAGGCGTTTATTTTTACGTTCGTAGCACCCTGATTGAGCGTATCGATGACACCTTAGAACATGTCGTCGAAGTTGTAAGTCGATCGATTGTTATTGAACCAGTCGCGCCCAAATCTCGCATACTACAGGTCAATATTGAAGCTAGTTTCCGGGATAATTTTCTGGAACAAGAAGATGACCATATTGATCTGGAATGGTTCACAGCGCGGGGTTCCTTAGAATGGTCTACTCTACCAAGTCCGATCGATGCGCCGCTTATTATGAGTAGCAATCGGACTCATACAGAAACCGTCCGACTCGATACAACGCGTCTCTTGCGACAAGTGACTCAAAGAATTCAGCTTGGACAGCAGGTTTTAGGGTATTTACGGGTTAGCCATCCATGGTTTGAAGTCACCAAGCCCATTCGAGAGCTTTTTGTAGATTTGACTCTTGGCATTAGCGGCATGATTGGTATTGTTGCGGCGATCGGTTGGTTCTTGTCGGGACTTGCCATGCAGCCGATTCGAGATTCCTATCAAACCTTGCGTCAATTTACCGCCGATGCCTCCCACGAATTGCGAAACCCAATAGCTGTTATCCAAACCAATGTTCAAGTTGCCCTCAGCGATCCCGACCCAGATCCAACTCAAACCCGATCGCATCTTCAAGTAGTCGAGCGTCTCACCCGTCGTCTTGGAAAACTTGTGGACGATCTTCTATTTCTAGCCCGTCAGGATAGTGGCATCGTGCAGCCGCAGTGGGACGAGGTGGATTTGCGTGACTTAGTTGAAGAAGTTCTAGAAGAGCAAGGCATTAGTGCGGCTGAAAAAGACATTCAACTCAAGCTTGTTACTGATGTCCAGACGGCAAAACTTACGGGCGATCGTTCTGCCCTAGCCAGACTCTTGACCAACTTGGTGAGCAATGCCATTCTATATACACCAAACCAGGGCAGCGTCAAACTAGAACTTCAATCTAGTAAGCGTAGTAATCAAGCCATCTGGACTCTGCGAATCATTGATACGGGCATTGGGATTCCTGAACTCGCCTTGCCTCAATTGTTCGATCGGTTTTATCGGGTTGATCCTGCTCGATCGAAAGCGTCCGGTGGAACGGGACTTGGACTGGCCATTGTTCAAACAATAGTAACCAACCATCAAGGCACCATTACTGTCGAAAGTCAGGAAAAGCAAGGTACGACATTCACAGTTTTATTGCCTCAAAGTTTTTGATATTGTGATCATAACCAGACTTTTCCTCATTATCGTCCGAGAATTTACGGTAGATGACAATATGAAGCATATGCTAACTCTAACAGTCTGAGTTCATATTGTGAAGCTCTCTAATGCTTTTCCGTCCCAATCGGTCTCCCAATCTAAAGTTGTCGTAAATTTTGATTTAAATTAACTTATATTCAGTACCTCTAAATGGTTTGCTGCGTCAATTACGGATAATTTTATGAATTAATCATGAACTTTGAGGGTAGTTTTCACTAATTTTACAGAGATTCAGATCTTCTCCAAACCTCTGTAATCTCTCCCAAATCATGCCCAATTTTATATTGCATAATAACTACATGTCAATTTACACAAGACACGATTTGCTAAGCTACTTAGTAGATCGCTTGGGTACGTTTGACAGTCGTTCTCTTAATTTATTAGGAAGCCATTTCAGATGACATTCACACATAATTTAGCTTCGATAGCGCTACTGAGCGTAGCAACCATTCTCGGACAAGTCGGCAGCGCTCAGGCATTTTCCTTCAACATGACGAATGGGATTAATGGTCCAGGCGGGGCGACCAACCAAGGTGCATTCTCAGATTTTTCTGGAATGAGTACCGTCCAAACAATAGACTTCAATTCTGGTGTGCTCCCGACCACTGGATTTGCTAAGTACTCCTTTGTAGGCAGCGGATCAAGCAGCGTTCTCGCTGACAAATGGGCACCCGCTGGCGCAAATGCTGAGGTGAATACCAGTAAGTATTTGGCTGTGTTTCAGGGCAAGAGTGTCGAAATCAAGCTTGCCTCGACCTCAAACTACTTCGGAATGGATTTGGGTGCGATTAGCAGTGGGAATACTTTATCTTTCTATCGTGGCACTACGTTGATCAAGACGTTCAACACGAATGATATGAACTCACGAGCTACCCTTTCAGCGAATCAGCACGGTGGTGAAAAGAATGGCTACGGTCATTTCTACGCTGACAACGCAAATGAGCGCTTCGATCGTATGGTGATTAGCCAAGTTGGTGGTGGTGGATTTGAAACCGACAACCATTCGTTCAACATGGGTGAGCGTGATGTCAGAAAAACACCTGAACCCGGTATGATGCTTGGTTTGGTTGCGATCGGTGGTTCTGTGTGGGCAAAGCGCAAACAACGCGGCTAACCCTCAAGTCTGAGCTGAGATAAGGCTGCATCGTCAATTAAAAGGTCAAAACCCCTAGTCCTCGATCGAAGACTGGGGGTTTTGATTAAAACTAGTTTCTAAGAATTTTAATTTCAACCCTAAAAATAAAGATTGAACATTAAAACAAACCATCATTGACGTAGACGTTGACGATGGTTTGCCACAGACTCTACAAGGCCAATAGCTAGGAAATTCATGAGCAACGCCGATCGTCCATGGCTCAAGTACGGCAACGGAATTCCCGTCACAGGTGACAGTCCGATGGTCATGCCAATGTTGACGAAGGTTTGAAATACGATCATCGAAAACACCCCGATCGCAATCAACGACCCGAAATCGTCTTTTGAATTTTGAGCAATCACCAACAGCCGATAGCAAATCAATAAGAATGTGAGTAATACCGCGATCGAGCCGATAAATCCAAGCTCTTCACCGATCGCAGCAAAAATAAAATCAGTATGTTGTTCTGGAATAAAATTTAATTGAGTCTGGGTGCCTTTGTTTAAACCTTGACCAAAAATTTGCCCCGCCCCGATCGCAATGCGCGACTGAATTAAGTGATAGCCACCATTTAAGGGATCTTGCTCAGGATTCATAAACATGGTTATTCGCTGTTTTTGATAGTCTTGCAGCACCCGATTCCAGAGAAATTCTCCTAACCCACCAGAAATCAAATTTATTACCACAGCCCCAAAGGTTCCCCAGCGCTGCCAAGGCAAACTCCTCATCGCTATAATCCCCATCACCGCCACCCACACCAGCCATAGGCCAATTCCCAAGGGAACTAAAACGGGATTGAGGGATCCTAAAGCCATGGGCAATGAGCGCAGAATAATTGCACTGATCAAGGGAGAAATCATCAAAATCAACCAGCCTGGATTGGCATTGCCCCAATAAAGCATCCCCATCGTAATTGCACCGAACACTAAGGATGTTCCAAGATTGGGTTCTAGAAAAATCATGGTCCAGGGTAATGCAACCACTGACATCGCCCGAAGCATTGAGCTAATCGTGTTTGCGGGCCGATCGTGCAAAATAGCGGCCATGGTAATGATTATTCCCAGTTTGGCAAACTCAGAGGGCTGTAAATTAAAACCCAGCACATTAATCCAGCGGGTCGCGCCGAGTTCAGTTTTTCCAAAAAACATGACGCAAAGCAACCCAAAATTAGTGATGCCATAGACATACCATCGCCATTGAATTAATTGCTCATAGGGCCATCTTGATAAGAATGCGATCGCAAAGACTCCAATAACTCCTATCCCCGCATTTTGGGTCCATTGCATGGGTAGTTTATCGGCGGTAATACTGTGGATCATCACACAGCCCAAAACCATGAGGCCCACGGTCCCTAGCACTAGCCACCAATCGAGTCCTTTCCAGGGTTGAAAAAGGGACTTCCAATAAATGCGAGGTAACAGGGTTTTTTGGAACATGGTGTGGATTTAAATAGCGTTGACTTGCAATGAGAGCTTAGCGTATCTCAATGCAACGCCAGAATTCTGCGCTATGACAATGCTGCGATCGAGACTTGGGCGGCAACTTGCTGGGCAATTTCACGAAGCGCAATAGCACTGGCGGAGTCAGGATGAGAGACCACGATCGGAACTCCAATATCACCACCGACTCGCAATGAGATTTCCAAGGGGACACACCCTAATAATGGCACCCCTAACTCGACCGCCGCTTTTTGACCGCCTTCTGAGCCAAACAAGTCGTACTTACGATCGGGCATATCCGGCGGAATGAAATAGCTCATATTTTCCACGATGCCGAGAATTTTTGTCCCTAATTGCTCAAACATTTTTAGGCCACGTCTCGCATCCGAAAGAGCCACAGTTTGCGGAGTCGTCACAATTACAACGCCTGCAACTGGAACCCGTTGAGCTATTGTAAGCTGCGCATCCCCTGTTCCCGGTGGCATATCGACAATCAGATAGTCCAGTTCGCCCCAGTTCACTTGATAGAGAAAGTTTCGCACCATGCCATCGATCATCGGACCACGCCAAATGACGGGTTGATCGGGATTGATTAGAAATCCCATGGACACTAATTTAACCCCATGGTTGAAAGCAGGTTCGATGATTTCGCCTTGTTCACCTTGACGGACGGCGACTTTTGTTCCGGCGAGACCGAGCATTGTGGGTGCGTTGGGTCCGTAGATGTCAGCATCGATTAGTCCAACTTTTGACCCGGCTTGCGCTAACGCGACGGCTAGGTTGACGGCTATTGTGCTTTTCCCAACGCCACCTTTTCCACTTGATACCGCAATAATATTTTTAACTCCCTTCACCAATTCACGGCCTGGAGCTGATTTTTGAGCTGGAGTATTGGCTGTTACTTCGACTTCGATGGTTTCGACTCCGGGAAGCGTCTTAATGGCTCGTTCGCAGTCTTCAACAATAAAGGCTTTGAGTGGGCAAGATGGCGTGGTGAGGACTAATGTGAAGCTTACGGCTCCGCCTGACACCTTGACATTGCGAATCATATTGAGTTCGACGAGACTCTTGTGAAGTTCAGGGTCTTCGACGGGTTTGAGTACGTCAAGAATGTCTTGGGCGGTAAGCGTCATAGGATTTTGGCTGAGACTAACTAGTATAGATACACTCTCAGTTTAGCTTAGCCATGGCCACCGATTCGCCATTTGATAGAGCATCCGATCGGATCTGTTGTAGGTAAGTTCACCATCTGACCTGATAGTAGGTCTTCTATTGCGTTGCGAAGGTAGTTCACAGTGACAGCGCTGGCATCTTGGGCATTGTCATCGATCGCGCCACTATAGACCACAATGCCTTGTTTATTGAGCAGGAAGACGTGGGGCGTTTTAATAGCATCAAAACTGTGGGCGACATCCTGGTTCTCATCGCGCAAGTAAGGATAAGGAATCCCAAGTTGCGACACTAAAATTTTCATATTGGCGAAACTGTCCTCAGGGAACTGTAATGCATCATTAGGATTCATGCCAATGACTGCAACGCCTTTGAGTTGGTAATCTTGATAAAGTTGGGTAATGCGATCGAGGTATTTCTTCACATAGGGGCAATGGTTACACATGAAAACCACGCATACCACTTTGTAGGATTCAAGATAGCGGGCTAGGTGGTGGACTGTACCGTCGGCACCCGGTAGCTCGAAGTCTGGGGCGTAGCTGCCTATTTCTGTTTTTGCCATGGGTTCGCCGGAGTAGATGCTTATAGTGAAATTGCTTGTACCAGTTTATCCATTTTTATGGAAATGAGAGCGGTGAAATTGGTTAAATTACTTGTGAATAATTAATTTAAATTTAGCCATCGTTTGCAATCACCGCATTAATTGTAGCGCGAGCATCGGTTTTGAACTCTTGGACATTGACTCGGCCCAGAAGTCCGATCGCGCCCAAAATGAAGCCAGCCTGAACGGCCAAGACCATGGCATAAGCCCAGAGTGGTCGTTCACCTTGAGGGGACATTCCAAAAATCTTAGTGCCAATGTCTAAAATACTTCCGCCCAAAATTGCTGCTGTTCCACGAGACAGTGCCTGCGCCAATCCCCAAGTTCCGATGAAGGTTCCGGCAGTTTCAGCAGCCGTCAAATCTAGCATTAGAGTAATTGCACCTGTCGTTGTCGTGCCAGAGGCCAGCCCAAACAATAAGAGAGACAGTTTTAGCACCGCTGCATTTCCGGTGAATCCCGCCAAAATGATAGTTCCGAGGGACAGTGCTACGGCCTGACAACCGACTTGAGTGGTTTTCTTTTTACCAATTAGGGGCGAAATAAAGAATCCCGAAATCAAAATTCCGATTACGGTTCCAATGCCATACGGCACATTCAAGAGCGCCGTTTCTCCTGCCGCTAGATTGAAGATGTCTCCGCCAAAGGGTTCCAAAATGGCATCTTGCAGAAACAATCCCAAGGTCATGGTGATGAGAAAGGTAAAAAAATATTGGGTTTGTTGGCTGGCTGTTAGCAGCGCCCAAGCTCGACTTAGACCCACGACTTCTTTAGTCTTGCGGATATTTATATTGGTTTCTTGGGGGCTGCTCTGCGCGATCGCCTCCCGTTCTTGATTCGATCGTAAAAACCGTGAATATTTCTTCTCAACTCCCCAAGTTGAAATGAATGCCATCGCGACCGCCAACCACGGCACTACTAAAAACAATTGGTTGACGCTAATTTGTAAGGACTCGATCGATGGATTGTTCCCTAGTTTTTTTAGCATTACCCCAATCATAATGGCCCCAGCGATCGTCCCCATTAGCAACATGGCCCAGTCTACGGCGACGATTTTCGATCGGTCTTCTTCTTCAGTAATATCAACCAGTAGAGTCGCAAAGGGAGTCGAACTAGCGCTGATAGCGATGCCGTACAGAGCAAATAACAGGGTTGATAGAACAATCCATTGCGTCGCTTGCAGTAAATTATTGCTGCCTGATGTTTTGTTTAAGAGTGCCCCCACTTTCCACAGCGGCTGCACGGCAAGAAAGGCGATCGTGGCAAAACTCAGTGCCCCAAATCTGACATACCAGGTGCGATGTAGCCCGAAGATTGTCTTTGTGTCTGATAATTGGCCAAACCAAATCCGGGCGGGTGCAACAAATAAAGTCACCGCTAAGACGATGCTTGCGATCGTTCCCGGTACACCCAATTCCTTAATTAGCACCCGATTCAGCAACCCAAACAGCAGCACCGACATCATCCCCAAGCCCATTTGAAACAGCCCCAAACGCATCATGGTCCAAAGACTAACCCTAGGAAGAGGTTGAGCTAGATTATTATCTGGGAATAAAATTTGGCGTTCTGTGGTGTCCATCGGGCTACTGCTTAAATTACTGCTTAGACTATCTACCCAGAATAGGGGGAAACCCGCCCCGAAGTGGAATATAATAGTCGATCGCCTTCATATATCGTTACACTTAGGGATATCTGCGTACTTTATCGTTCCCTTGAGGCTCGCCCCCCATGACTATTCCTACCACTGTTCAGCTTGGTAAATCTGCGATCGCCCCGATCGGTGTCGGCACTTGGGCTTGGGGTGATTCGTTCTTCTGGACTTATGGAAAAGAGTATGGCGAAACGCAACTAGTCGAAGCCTTCAATACCAGTGTGGATGCCGGAATTCTGCTGTTTGACACGGCTGAAATTTATGGGTTGGGCGAGTCTGAACGGATTTTGGGGCGGTTGGTGAAGACGAGAACAGAAAAGATTTATATTGCAACAAAGTATATGCCCGTCCCGTGGCGAGTGAGTGCAAAGCAGGTGTCTGATGCTGTGAATGCAAGTCTCTCTAGGTTGGGGGTTGAATTTATTGATCTGTACCAAATCCATCAACCTTTCAGTTTTCTGATGGGCCAGCAGACACTTCTAAAAACATTGGCTCGCGAAGTTGAGGCTGGACGCATCGGCGCACTAGGCGTAAGCAACTATTCTGAAAGCCAAATGCGCGAGGCTCATGGAACGCTGGCGAGTCTCGGCATTCCGTTGGCCGTTAATCAGATGCAATATTCCCTGCTCGATCGTAAAATTGAGAGTAATGGCGTTTTGGCAGCAGCTCAGGAGCTTGGGGTGACCATTTTGGCCTATAGTCCGATCGCCCAGGGGTTACTGACGGGAAAATATACCGCGAATAGCCCTGTGGTTGCGACTGGAGCGCGAAAAATGGATGCGCGATTTAAGCCTGATGGATTAGAGAAAATTCAGCCTATTTTGACTAAACTCAAGCAAATTGGTGAAAAACACGATCGGACTTGCGCTCAAGTTGCGTTGAATTGGCTGATTGCCCAACCCGGTGTGATTCCGATTCCAGGTGCGAAAACGGCAGACCAAGCAGCTCAGAATGCAGGCGCGATCGGTTGGTCGATGAATGATGAAGAAATCGAGGAACTCGACCGGGTTAGCCGTGCAAGTCGGTGAAGTTTAGATAAAGGAAGCCTTAACGTGCGGAATATTGGATCGTCAGTGGGAAAAACATAATGTAATAAGATGATTTAAATCCCTTACGTTTGGAGCACAATTCGATACGCGGGAAATACCACCCGATCGATCTAAAAATAATCTGCGAACTATCTGCGAAAAACGATTTTTGTAGATGATCAAGAAACTGGGCTAGGAATTTTCTATGGGCGTGATTTTAGTGGTTGATGATAGTGGGCTGGCTCGGGAAATGCTTTCCGGTGAATTGCGCCGATGGGGATTTACCGTGGAGACGGCGGTGGATGGTGCGGATGCGAAGATCAAGATCGCTGCAAATCCACCAATTTTAGTGGTAACGGATTTGATTATGCCTCAAATGAATGGCTATGAGTTGTGTCGTTGGGTTAAAAATAATCCGACCACACTTAACGTTCCAGTGATTATGTGCAGTACGAAGGGTGAGGAGTTCGATCGATATTGGGGCATGAAGCAGGGCGCGGATGCTTATATTACGAAGCCCTATCAGGCAAAAGATATGATCAATGCGGTGAAGTATTTGCTGGAAGAAGCAGGATCTTATCGAGAGGATTCTATGGGATCCTAAGCTCTGTTTTCTAAGCCATGTTGGGGCTAGATTCTTTGGGGTTAGTATGAAGCGGACGATCGTTTGGTTTCGACGAGATTTAAGAATTAGCGATCATGAGCCATTGTGTCGGGCGGCTCAGCGCGGTGAAGTGATTCCGGTTTTCATTTTCGATCGGGCATTGCTCTATCACCCAGAGACAGCGGTGTCTCGGGTGGCATTTATGATTGATGCCTTGCATTCGCTCGACCAAGATTTGCGAAATTGCGGTGGGCGATTGATTATTCGCAGCGGCGATCCGGCGGAGGTGTTGCCAAAGCTAGTAGAGGAGACCCAAGCCGAAGGAATTTACGCTTATATTGACTACGAGCGGATTTATGGCCGAGTGCGGGATGCAAAAGTGAATGCGGCTTTAGAAAAAGCAGGTCAGCGCCTTCGATGGTTTGAGCCGACGGCGGGGATGAGTGAATTAGTTTCCTATCCGCAATATCGATTTCATTGGTTTAAGGAAATGTGTGAGCCTATTGTTCCTACACCAAAAACCATTCAAGTTCCAGATAATGTGCGATCGGAGAATCTCCCGTCTTTGTTGAGTTTAGGAATGGTGCCCGATCGTAAAAAGATTCCAACGGCGAGTACTCATTATGCGCGAGAATTACTTCAGACTTTTTTTACAGAAAAGAGCGATCGATACTATTGGCAATTGTCGTTGCCGAGTGCTGAAGCGACAACAGGATTAAGTCCGCATATTAAATTTGGTATCATTTCAGTGCGGGAATGTTTTCAAACGGCCCAAGCACGATTGAAAGGTGAAAAAGACAAACGAGTGCAATTGAGTTTAAAACAATTGATTTCTCGATTGCGGTGGGGAACGGGATTTACACAACGGTTTCGGTATTTGCCACAGTTAGAATTACGATCGTTGTATACCGTGTTTGATCAAGATGATGATTGGGAGTTTGATGAGGCGATGTATGTGGCGTGGCAAAATGGTGAAACGGGGTTTCCAATCATTGATGCAGCCGCGCGATGTCTTCAAGAAACAGGCGGATGGCTGGCGATGAACTTCCGTACCAGGGCAATCTATTCTAGTTTTTTAAGTAATCTAATTGGTATGGATTGGCGGTATGGGGCATTGCATTTTATGCGGCATTTAATTGATGGTGATTGTCCTATTGATCATTATCAATGGGCGATGCAAGCGGGTGTGACTCATTGTCTAGATAAGTCCTGGACACGTATTTACAATCCAGAACAGGCAGCGGTCGATCGGTGTGATCCAAAGGGAACATTCATTAAACGCTGGGTTCCTGAATTGCGAACGATCGCGCCTGTTCAACTGGGAATGCCGCCGAGAAGTGTAGGGTATGCTACGCCTATTTTGGACTATAAACAAGCCCGTCATCGTCGAGTTAAACAATTAGAGCAACAGCGTAAAGCATTCCGACAGACTGCCAATGTATTGCCATTTTTGACGCGAATGCCGCAGTCGTTGGTGCCGTTTGGTAGCGATCGGTTTGAAAGTGAGATTCGCTGGGCACAAGATGAGGTGCGATCGTTGTTTCCGGTTGCGCTAGACTTGGATAGTTTGGATTTGGCACAGTCCCAGGCATTACGATCGTGGTTGGTGGCACATGTGAATATTACTCCCCGAAAATCTCCGCCTGGAAATAGTGAGAAACGCAAATCAAAACGGGTGACAAAACCACTTCCCGAATCTGACGGTGAGCAATTAGACTTTTTGGCAAGTTTGCTTGAATTGGAGTGATTATGTATTGTTTCAATATCATCTCAATTGCGGAATGCGATCGTTTAAGAGAGGGACGATCGCTATAAGAAGATTAGCCACTGATTTCCCTAGGTAAGCCTCATGAGTCAAACCCTACTCAACCCTGGTCTAGAGCGCTTCATTGAGCAAGAACTTTCCCTAGGACGTTATACCAGCCGAGAAGCGCTGATTGAACAGGCATTAACTCTCCCTAATTCAACGATCGCCCTCCCACGTGACCACACCTTACGCATCACTGGCTGGAACCGTTTTACACTACGACGATCCCTTTGAACCTGTAGTCAATCCTGATGATTGGGATGCGATGTCATGATCAATTTTGGATACCCACATTTGGATTTGGTGGGTTGATAATAGTCCTCGACTGACCGACCAGCAGCGATCGTACATTCATCAGCATCAACCGGATGGTCTAGGCATCAGTCTTATCTCCTCTTTTATTAGGTGATTGTTCGAGGTGCCCAGTGGATTAAGCTTCAAAATGCCAGGTTGTGATTCCACCCGGTTGATCCACCAAGAGAATTCCTTGCTCCTTCAACTCGTTGCGTACTTGGTCTGCTGTTTTAAAATCTTTTGCTGCTTTTGCTGCCGATCGTTTGGCGATCGCGGATTCAATGGCTTCAGTCGAAAGGCTGGCTGTGATTGACTCGGCTTTTTCGCCTTGCAATCCTAGAATAGATGACAACACTACCAGCGTTTTCCAGGTAATTAACAGCGTTTGGGCCTCGACATCTATTGTTCCTTGATGGATGAGTTGATTTGCTTCACGGTTAATTCCTTTTGCTAGGTCAAACAGCACAGCTAAGGCAGATGCGGTATTGAAGTCATCATCCATGGCCAGTTGGAAACTCTCGATCGCGGCAGAATCCAGTTGATCCAGAGGGCGATCGGACAAGTTTTCGCCTAAATCCCAACTTGAATCTAGCACCCAACCCAACTTAGTCGTCCCGACGGCGCTAAATTGCATCGCATCTTGCAAGGTGTGCCAGCCATTGGTTGCAGCTGTCATTGCTTCTTCGGTGAAGTCAATAGGTTTACGATATTGCGCCCCTAAAACAAAAAATCGCATGGCCATGGGTTCAATATGGCCTTTGTCGAGGAGATCTCGAATGGTGGTGAAATTGCCCAAGGACTTAGACATTTTTACGCCGCCGACGTTGACCATGCCGTTATGCATCCAGTAGCTGGCGAGCTGTTTACCCGTGGCGGATTCGGATTGGGCGATTTCGTTCTCGTGATGGGGAAACGTCAAGTCGCCGCCACCGCAATGGATATCAATGGAGTCACCGAGACGATCGCGTACCATGGCCGAGCATTCAATGTGCCATCCCGGACGACCCTTGCCCCAAGCGGATTCCCAATAGGGTTCATCTGATTTCGCCGCTTTCCACAAGGCAAAGTCAAAGGGATCTCTCTTTTTCGATTCTTCCCCATTTACCCGGCCACTTGCCCCAGCTTCCAAGTCCTCTAGTTTGCGGCCAGAAAGTTTGCCGTAATCCGATTTACTTCGTACGGAATAATAGACATCCCCTTGGGACGCATAGGCTGAACCGTTCGACTCCAATTCGTGAATTAAGCGCTTTATTCCATCGATCGTATGGGTGGCTCGGGGGTATTCATCCGCACGACGAATATTTAGCCGATCCATATCGTCAAAGTAGGCCGCAATATATTTTTCAGAAACCGCATCCATGGAGGAATTTTCCTCGCGGGCACGTTTTAGAATTTTGTCATCAATGTCAGTGAAATTCTGCACATAACGCACGCCATATCCACGCCATTCTAGATAACGCCGCACCGTATCCCAAGCGATGTACGATCGGGCATGACCCAAATGGCAATAGTCATAGACCGTCACGCCACAGCAATAAATTTTGACCTGATGCTCTTCAAGTGGAATGAAAGCAGATTTTTGGCGGGTCAGAGTGTTGTAGATCGTGAGTGGCATGGCGTGAGGCTCGTTAAGAATGGCGAAGATGTGGAGGACGATTTTGTCTCTAGGGCTTGTCTTTGGATTGTGTATCTAGACTGATGTGTCTAGCTGAGAGGGATTTACGATAAACTGATAAAAGAGCCTAATCGAAGCTCAAGATAAAAGTTTAGATTAGTCTACCGTTTTTCACGCCTCACCGAATTGTCGGAGCACCTCCATGACCCCCACCACTGCACCGTCCTCCTCTTCCACGATGAATGTTCCAAAAACGGGGCTTCCGGTCACGATTATTACCGGATTTTTGGGCAGTGGTAAGACCACGCTTCTGAACCACATTTTGACCAATCAACAAGGCATTAAGACGGCTGTGTTGGTGAATGAGTTTGGAGAAATCGGTATTGATAATGAACTAATTGTCAATACGAGCGACGATAATACTATGGTTGAGCTGAGCAAT
>JANXNM010000400.1 GCA_025354065.1 Synechococcales cyanobacterium 340R_concoct_173_sub
TAAATACTTAACTAAGCCGATCGTCTAAATCATCTAAAACCATCTCTACACCGAAGCTGGAATTGCACCCAAGAATTTGCGCGCTAGATCTTCAGGTTTTGGTTCAGGAACCAGCAGCAGCGGACAGTTAGCTTGATGTAAAATAAGTTGGCTGTGGCTACCTAAGAGCATTTCTTCTAGGCGCGATCGTCTCCGGCGACCCATCACAATCAAATCAGCCCGTTCTGATTGTTTTGATACTGTTTCCGCAAACTTGCCATCAGTGGTGACGTAATTGATTTCACATAGTCGATTTAATGAATCAAAAATATGGTGCAATTCCTGCAAACTTGTCACCGGAACTAACGGCAGCGTATCACTGTCAGGATGGGTTTCACTATAGGCCAATTCTGGCTCTGTAATGTGCAATACCGTTAATTCAATTGCCGCCCCTTTCATCGGTGTCAACAATGTTTTCAAATACTCCATGACTGCGATCGCGGTCGGAGAAATGTCAGCAACAACTAAAATCTTCATTTGGGTTCTCTTTTAAATTAAGTAAACTAGTCTTCAATATCAAGCTGCCGATCGGCAATCTCTTGAATATTCTTAAAGTGCCCGGTTTTGCCAGCCCAGATAAAGGCTACGATCGAGACTAGGCCAACCGGGACAATAACTCCCACCAACGACCAAACAACAATAGTTCCATCCCCCACCCCAAACCAACTGCCATGAACCATCGGTTCGGCCATAGATTTCATCGGTTCAGTCATTAGTTGGACGATCATCAGCTTAGATATCATCATGAGTTAGCCTCTGCTTCAGTAGGATCAGGCGTTACTTTCCATGCTCCTAAGGATTGCACATAGTCGGTGAGTTCTTCCAGTTCCCGATCGCTCAAATAATTGTAAGAGGGCATAATCGATTGTGCATTGTATTCACGGGGATTTTTAAAATGTCCAATCAAATACTCCCGTGCGAAATCACCCGATGCCTTGCCCCATACCTGACCTTCATTACTCAAATCTGGACCCTGGCGAGATGTGCCCAATAAGTGAGGTAGATCATAGTAATAATCTCCCGCCTTCGACACACCATAAGCGTCCACCATGTTTTGATCAGCCTTCACATTTCGCACTTGTTGAGAATGGCAATAGACACAACCCTCACGGACATAGATATGTCGGCCTGCTTGTTCAATGGGCGTATAGGCAACTAATTTTGCTGAGGGCTGCGCAATATCACTAGCAAATACTGGACCCAAGACCAATCCCGTAAAGGCTAATCCAAACAAAAATGACAATGCAACAATAATTGGAAACTCTCGAATAAATCTCATCTTGCAACTCCTTCATTCAAATTGACCGATTTCAAATCATTCAATCCCGTACCATCAATGGGTGGTGAAGTCATCGTCTTCCAAATATTCCAAACCAAAATCAATTGTCCAATCAACAATAAACCACCACTTCCAGCCCGTGCGACGTTATACCAATAGCGAAGTTCAAGCACACCCTGCACCGAACCGCCTGCGGCCCAGTCCGAACCCTCCAACCAACCCAACCAGCCCATAGATACGACGTATCCAACAATCCCGATCGCGGTTAACCAAAAATGCCATTCGGCCAGAGTTCTAGAATATCCAAGCTTTAACGATCGTTCCAAGTAAAAGTAAACAAAGGCAACTAGTCCTGCTAAACCAAATCCAACAAATCCCAAATGAACATGGGCAATAGTGGTACTTGTAAAATGCAATTTCGCATTCAAGTCCATAATCGCCAAACTACTCCCCCAAAGCGAGGTTCCGACGTAGGACAAATAGGCGAAAATACTAAATCGATAGCTAATATCGCGCTTCATTACACCCTGAGTTCCCAACGCTGTTCCACCGAAATTTACCATCGTGGCGATCGTGGGGATCAACATTGCGATCGAGGCAGTGACTGAAGCCGACATTACCCACATTGGCACGGGACCCCAAATCACATGGTGTCCGCCATTCCAAGGATAAAATGCGGCTAATGTCCAAAAGCCTAAAAACGAAATGGCATGACTATACAAGGGCTTATTCAATTGCTTTGGCACAATGTAATACAGCGTTGCGAGTCCTAAAGTAGTGAGCCATAAACCAAACAGATTATGACTATAAAACCAATTGACGATCGCATCTTCAATCCCTCGGAATTTCATCACATTCCCCAAGGTGTAGTAGATAGGGAAAGGAATAATAGCCAGCAAAATGTACCAAAGTGACACATAAAGCCGAGGTTCTTTGCGGACAGTAATGGTGGAGAAGATATTCCCTGCGATCGCAATTTCCAACAGCCCTACCATCATGTCAAAGGGAAACGGCATCTCTTCATACTCTTTCCCCTTGCTGAATCCCATCGAAATAGCCAGTACCCCGCCTGTCAAATTCAGGTTCCAAGCCCAGGCCGTCAGAACTCCGAGGGTTTCAGAATAAAGCGCCGTCTGGGTCAAGCGCGGCACCATATAGAACGCCGCACCCAGGTAGCCCATGCTCATGAACCCAAAGATCCCGATATTCACATGGACAGGTCGTAATCGCCCGTAGGCCAAAGCTGGAATGCCCTGCAAAAATTCAGGATAAAAAAGCTTTACGGCCTCAATTACGCCAATGCTCGCCGCCACCACCATCCAAAACACGCCCGAGAATAGCCAAGTTTGCATGGCATAGTCCCGACGCTCTAGGGCTGGGATTGCAATCATTTGAGGAAAGTTTAGACGATCATTGTCGGGAGACAACGCCGGAGCCGTTTTTGAGACTGGGGATGTTGTCATACAAGGTTTAACTAATTCAAGTTTTGTTAAGGAACGTTTACATACCTGAGTAGTCACGTTTCTATATGCTTAGCATTGTAACGATAAATAAAGTGTCACGAACGCTTCAACAGCCTGTCAAACGTAAGGAAATCCTTAAGGTCTTGTCAAAAATTTAAATCGGGTTTGGGGATCGATCGTCTTTAAATCATTTAAAAAGCGCGATCCCCATTTCCACTACTAGAATTCGATCGTAACTTCTAGGCGAGTTGGGACGATCGGAGTTAAAAGACTCAATGTTGGAGGAAATAAGATTCGATCGTCATCATCACCTGCACCGATTGAGCAGAATTATCACCCATCGGCTCCATTAAGTGAATAATTCAACAGTGGCTTTCTACATTCACTATTCTTAATTCAAATGTTTCAGTCCTAAAATCAATCAATTGAAATTAACTTTGAATTGATCTAAACAAATCAATCTTGTGGGGAAGTTATTCATCAAATTTATCAATATAAGAGAAGTTGATTAGATCGTAGTTAGCAACATTGATAAAAGTATCGTCTGAATAGGTCTTGTCTCAATTCAATAATCTCCCGATCGTGAGCAACTGAATCTTCTATACTGAGACAGACTTTCTTGGTTTCCTATGCTTTCATCAGCCACCCCCACGCTATTGATTCGTAACGCAAGGGTTTTACTCCCCGATGGACAATTTCAATCTGCTGATGTGTGGATTGAGGGCGGTCTAATTAGTCAAATTGGCCCAGATATTGCTCTAGAGATCGATCGAGTGGCTGATACAGTCATTGAGGCTAATAATATGACCCTCTTACCCGGTGTCATTGATCCTCAAGTGCATTTCCGTGAACCTGGATTAGAACACAAAGAAGATCTCACCACCGCTTCTCGGGCCTGTGCTCGTGGGGGAGTCACTTCTTTTTTAGAAATGCCCAATACAAAGCCGCTGACCATTAATCAAGAAGCTCTCAACGATAAACTGACAAGAGCCGCCCAAAAGTCTTACGTGAACTTTGGCTTTTTTATTGGAGCGACCGCAGAAAATTCACCTGACCTGCAAACGGCGACTCCAACTCCCGGTATTAAAATTTTCATGGGTTCAATGCATGGCGATTTGTTGGTTGATCAAGAAGCCACTCTCGATCGCATTTTTTCAACGGGTACTCGTCTAATTGCTGTCCATGCCGAAGATCAAGCTCGAATTGCTGAACGACGCATAGAGTTTGCAGGCATCACCGATCCGGCTATTCATTCAGTCATTCAAGATAATCAGGCGGCGCTCAATGCCACCCAACTAGCGCTCAAACTGTCTAAAAAATATCAGCGACGGCTCCATATTCTGCACCTCTCCACCGCAGAAGAGGCTGATTTGCTCCGTCAAGATAAGCCCGCGTGGGTCACGGCGGAAGTTACGCCTCAGCATCTGCTGCTTAATACAAGCTTCTACGAAAAACTTGGGTCGCTGCTCCAGATGAACCCGCCCATTCGGAGTGCCCACGATAATGAAGTCTTGTGGCAGGCTCTTCGCGATGGCGTGATTGATTTTATTGCGACGGATCATGCTCCTCATACGTTGGCTGAGAAGGGGCGGGCAAATCCCACAGATCAAGCGGACGAAGAGGCTTCTTCTACGACTGTTTTCTTGGAGCCAGCTAAGGTGCCGTCTGGGATGCCGGGGGTGGAAACGTCTTTGCCGTTGATGCTGACTCAGGCGGTGAACGGGCGATGTACTGTGGCTCAAGTGTCTAACTGGATGTCTACGGCAGTAGCAAAGGCGTATGGGATTGTGGGGAAGGGGACGATCGCGCCTGGTTATGATGCGGATTTGGTGCTGGTGGATTTAGATAATTACCATCCGGTTTTACGAGCGGAACTTCAGACGAAATGTGGTTGGAGTCCGTTTGAGGGATGGAATTTGACGGGCTGGCCTGCAGTGACGATCGTGGGTGGGCAAGTGGTGTACGATCGTGGCCAATTTAATCAGGATGTTCGAGGTCGAGCATTAACCTTCAACGTTTGACCTTACCTAACAATTTATCTCAGAGCAACCTACGCCTATGTCTTTTATCTCCGATCGCCCCTGATCAATTTTCTGAGATGAAATGAAACAGAGAGTTACTTCATTTTTAATAATCAAAGTATAAAGAACGATCGCAGGACGAAGCTTAGTTTGACTGAGATCGGTAAATGGAAATTGAGAGAGAACAATATCACCTTTATTTAGGGCCACTGGATCGGTTCTCTGTCTTCAAAGGCATATAGATCGGGTTCATCATGGAGAAAGTCCAATGCTCCTCCTCGATCGGCGAGATGCATCAGTTCCAGCGTGGATGGCTCGGGTAGGTTTTCATAAAATTTTGGTCAAGGATAAATTGTTCTGCGGCAGAGAGCGATCGAATGGCTTGAATCAGCGATTCGATCAGTTGTAAGTTAACCATCTGGCTTTCTATATGTCCTCCTAATCCTATTTTCAATTTTACAGCCTAAACTTTTCATTCTCAACTCCTCATTCCTCCTCCTCCACCGCACCCAGCGCTTTAAGAGTTGCGATCGTTTTAGTCATTTAGGATATCTTTTAGGACGACGACAGACAAGCCGAAAATATTGTGAAATCCTGCATCATTCGTCAAGAAAAGAGTTGGAGAGTTACTAATAGCTGTAGCAGCATGAATCGAATCAGGAGTTTTGAGTTTATTGCTGGCTCGTAATTGAGCGGCTGATCTCAGAATGTTTTCTTGAATGAGTAGTAACGTCATACGAGTGGAAAGAAACTGTTCATAGGCATCAATAAGAACTCGATTATTTTTCTTCAGTGGCATGACGAGACATTCTAAAATTAGAAGTTCACTACTGATTAATTGAATACTCCCAGCTTGTAATTTCTACCAGAGGGGTGTCAGAAGTTGCCAATAGTCAGTATGACGTTCGATGCCGTAGATGATGGGTGCAGTATGGAGATAAACGATCGCGTTATCAGGAATGATTAACTGTCCCATGAATCGCGTTCCTCCTGAAGATTTCGATCGATTTCTTCACCACTCCGAAATGGTCCTTGTCGATGAATCTCTTCAAAAAAATCAAAAATAGATTGAGGTTGTATTTTTTCTTTTCAGGTAAGACAATAAAGATTTAAATTTCATCTCCAACTGAATCAAGAGAGAGTTGAAACTCAACTTTTCTGCCTACAAGAACCTTAGTTTTAATATGTAAAGCAGATTGCATGATTACTCCTGATAGTGTTTACATTTTACTCCGATCGCACTCTTCCCATTATAGAACCTATTTGACATTCTAAGGTATGCTAAAAGCATCGTAAAAAACTCATATTCACTAGTCCTATGGTCTATTCCAGCAGTCTGACGGATAAAGAATGGGAAATCCCTGAACCGCTTCTGCTAGAAGTGCTACCT
>JANXNM010000401.1 GCA_025354065.1 Synechococcales cyanobacterium 340R_concoct_173_sub
GGCTTCAACCACTTGCACTTGAAAGAGTTGGGGCGTTTCAAAGCTGGCACATTTGACCCAAAAACAGGGAATGCCTTGTGCTTGTAATTGCTGACCGTAGAGTTTCATTTCGCCGATCGGTCCCATACGATATATCCGCCAACCCCGGCTCGGCATATGGGTCCGGGCGCTGTAGGGATCCACGTTCATGATTTGGGCCAGGGCTTGGGCGGCATTACTGCGATGGGTGGGATCGATCGCCTCTAAGATCAGAATGCCTTGTTGATCTTGGTCGGGAGCCGAGATGGAAAGAGCGACTTCGCGCCGTCGTTGTTCTTGGTCCAGAAGGAGAACGCGATCGAGTCCTTGGCGGGCTTGGGCCATGATTTTTGGGGTAGAGAGCGCTTTTAGGAGATGTTTGTAGGTGCTGCTCGCTTGGATTAGGTTGCCTGCAACTTCGTAAAGTCTGCCGCGATAGAGTTGGACTTGGGGATTTTCAGGTTGGAGTTGCCAAAGTTGTTTCAGGGCGATGGTGGCCGATCGGTAGTCTTTACGATCAAAGGCTTGAGCGACATCATCTAATAGTTTTTGGATAAGTGATTCTGACATAAAAATTCTCTTATTAATTTAGAGCAACTTAGTTAACTCCATTTTGCCCAGAATTTTCAAAGTTGCGTTATTTGTCGATACGTACTCTCTGCGGTATTGCTTTTTGTTAGCCAGAAGTGCTTACTGGGAATATTAAATTCAACAAATCTGTGAGACGTTTGGCCATGCATGTGATTGTTCTGGAGCGGTATCCATCCTCACAACGAGGCGGACAAGAGCGCAGTTTGCTGGATGTAACCCGGACGTTATCCGATCGGGGACATCATATTACCCTCATTCATACCCATCCAGGAAACCTTCTTCCTCAATACAGCCTTTTTTGCGATCAAATTCTCACCGTTCATACGCTGAATCTGATAAAGAATTGGCGATCACCCCTATGGTCTATTCAAGATCTCTTCAAAATCTCCCGTCAAATCCGCGTGGCCACGGCTCAACCCGATTGTCTGATTTATATTAATCAGCCCTATGATATTCCGTTTGCGGCCATTCTTAGTGTGATCAAACAATTGCCGATCGTTTGCCATCTTCGTCTCCCTGCCCCGAAAAAACTCGGCTTGCAATGTGCTTTAGGACTTTGCCGTGTGAACCAATTTATCTCCGTTTCCCAGGCGAATTGTGAAGGCTGGAGAACTCGCGTCAATGTTCCCATTACGGTTGTTCATAATGGAATGGTTCCCGATCGTTTCGATCGGACTTGCTCTAGAAATGAATTGAGACAACGCTGGGGAATTGCTCCTGAAGATCGAGTGATTTGTTATGTTGGACGGCTAGATCAAATGAAAGGGGTGGGGACTTTATTACAAGCCTTTGCTCAGGTGCTAAAGAGCCAACCCCAAAGTCTATTGTTGATTGCCGGAAAACCTCTGCAATCTCACCAATCCTATGGGATAGAACTTGAACAATTGAGTCAAACATTAGGAATTAGCGATCGGGTAAAATTTCTTGGACATACAGATACACCGATCGAAATTTTTCATATAAGTGATTTGGCGATTGTTCCTAGTCAATGGGCTGAACCTTGTGCACGATCGATTATCGAATCAATGATGGCTGGTATTCCGGTGATTGCCAGTCGAGTTGGGGGCAATGTGGAATTGTTATCCGATGAATTTTCTTCGGGCTTATTTAATGCACGTAATATTGAAGATCTTACTCAAACTATTGAAGCGCATTTGGATTGGCGATCGAATGATCCGAGTTTGGGCGATCGGGTGAAAGCCTATGCACAGCGACGGTTTAATCTTGCGGATAAATTGGATGAAATCGAGAAGATTTTGGTTAATATTGTAGAAAAATTTATCTACAATTAATTTGCTGATCTTATTGTATCCATCGATAAAAAGGACTTTGCAGACAGCCAATGAAAAAGGCACGCTCGGCGATCGCGACGACATCAGACGATCGTAGATCACGATGATATTGGAATTCATGAACAATTGTCTTACGGCAGTCATTGCCAAAAAACAGAACCATCGCCAATGGTTTTTGCCATCTGGCCAATCCCAATCGTCGCAACTGCCATCGCCCCAATCCAATTCCATGCATATGTCGAATCACAGAGTCCCGCGTTAGCCGATGAGCTGAAATCCGATGGTCAAGCCGCATTTCTGGGGCGTACCAAATTTCAAACCCTGCCCGACTCAAATATCCCATGGCTTCAATATCTTCTCCGCATACCGTCGACGCTCCGATCCGTCCCACTAGGTTTAATTCTGTTGGAACGTGGTCTAGCCAAGCCTGTCGCTGAACTACAATGCCTGCGCCCGGTGGTAAAAGACGCTTGCGAGTGGCGTTTCGATCGGTCGTGTAACATCGTGCTTTTTGTCCGCCTGCGATCGCCCAGAACGGTGCAATCCGATCGAAATTTGGCGGCGGTGTCATCTCATAATCACCCAGGATTTGCCCATGGAATGCGCCGACGTTGGGATGTTGGTGTATGAAGGCTTCGATCGCGGCTACCCATTCGGCATGGGGAAGATTGTCGTCATCAAGAAATGCGACCCACTCTCCCTTGGCTTTCGTTAATGCACATTGCCGTGCAAATGCTGTTCCTTGCGATCGTTCAAACAAATACTGAATTTTCGGTAATGTTGAATCCTCTGCCCAGTCGGTTTGCAGTTGCCTGACCCAATCTGCTGTCCCATCTGTGCTGTTGTTGTCCACAATTAGAATTTCCCAACACACATTATCTGTACTGGTTTGTGATCGGAGCCGATCGAGCACTAATGGTAATCGCTGTTCGCCGTTGTAGGTACAAATTGCAATACTGAGATTTAGCATGAGGAAAACAAATGATGGGCAAATTTAGAAATCAATTTGTCTTTAGTTTGCCCATTTTTCAAACTATTGCACCTTTGAGATCATCCCTAACCTTCTGCGTCGTCCGGTTCTTCTGTAGAACTGGTCGTAGACAACTCAAGTAAGCCCGGTGGTGGTGTGATTTCAATCCGTTTATTCTTTAGATCCACGATCGGAACAATCTCATTTACAAATGGAATTAATACAGGTAACTTCTGACCTTCAACCTTCACTTCCAGCAAATCATTTCCCGCAGACAATACGCTCATGACAATCCCAACCAATGCCTGCGATTCCTGCACATAGACCGTCAGACCAATCAAATCTGAAACATGAAATTCGCCTTTGTCTAAACTAGGCCGATCGTTCTTAGGAACCCAAATAGTACAACCTCGAAGTGCTTCGGCCCCGTTACGATCGTTCACACCTTGAACTTGAATGACATAAAGTCCTTTACCATCTTGAAAATATCCCTTCAGAAGCTTGATTTCTTCCGCCTGCGGTTGGCCGGGACGCAGTAGCCAACGGACTCCTTTTTTCTCAAAGCGCTCTGGAAAATCAGTACTCGGATAGACCCGCATTTCACCACGAATCCCGTGAGCCGAGACAATCTTTCCCACTTCCATCAAATCATTTAGTAACACAGGTTCAGTAATGCTCATAGAAAATGTCTAAAGGTTATGAAAAGGTACGAATGCAACATGGTCCGGCAAAACACATTAGATTTCGACCTCAGATCTCTTATTATCCAACAAGGATCGCCTTAGAAACTTAGAAATTCCTAAAATGTTCAGTAGATTATGGTCCCCGATCGGATTATCGTAAAGCACACCCCGATCGATTCCAGAAAAAGATCATCGGCTGGCACTCGCGGTATGATGCAGTCATTATTCTCCAAACTGAGTACCTGTGTCAGCCTTCACCGATCGTCCTAGCATTCCCGATCAACGCTGGAAACTTCATCCAGCCAATCCATTACTGGCCCGATCGATGGCTAAGACAATCGGAATTTCCCCCATGATTGCCCAAGTTTTAATCAATCGCGGCATTACCAGCACTGAAGCCGCACAAAACTTTTTAGATCCAGATCTCGAAGCATTACCCTCACCACTAGACGACTTTCCAGATTTAGCCTTAAGTTTAGAAATACTAGTACAAGCAATTCAGAATGGCGAACCGATCGCAATTTGTGGTGACTACGACGCAGATGGAATGACCAGCACAGCACTATTATTACGATCATTACGATCGCTCGG
>JANXNM010000410.1 GCA_025354065.1 Synechococcales cyanobacterium 340R_concoct_173_sub
CTAAGACTTGGGTGCGAACGGTGGCATCAAGCATACTGACGGGTTCGTCGCAGATGATGAGTTTGGGTCGGGTAATTAGGGCACGGGCGATCGCAACCCGTTGTTGTTGTCCGCCGGAAAGCTGGCTGGGGTAGCGGTTAAGGTAGGTTTTGGGTTCGAGTCCGACTCGGTGCAGTAGGGCTTCGACGTGGGGTTTGGCGGTGGTTGCTGTGGCCATATTGTGAATTAGTAATGGGTCAGCAATGCTTTCGCCCACTGTCATGCGGGGATTTAGGCAGGCGCTGGGATCTTGGAAGATCATTTGAATGTCGCGGCGCTGCTGTTGCATTCGTTTGTGGGTCAATTGGCCCAGATTTTGGCCTTGAAATTCAACGGTGCCGCTGGTGGGTTTGATTAGTTGCAGAATTGTTTTGGAAAGGGTGGATTTGCCGCAGCCAGATTCGCCGACGAGTCCGAGGGTTTCATTGGTATGGATTGTTAGATTGATGCCATCGACGGCGCGAATGGTCCGATCGTCTTTTGAAAAGAGGGTTGTAATTAGATTGCTTTTACGATCGTAATATTGTTTGAGATTGGTTAAGGTTAGAAGGGATTCGGGTTTGATTGGGTTTATTTTTTTTGCGTGTCCTGCTTGTAAGTATAATGCCGAGTTTAGAAGTTCTTGGGTGTATTCGTGTTGTGGATGATTAACAATTTCATCGGTTGTATTCAGTTCAACTAGTTTACCTTTGGATAAGACGGCTATCCGATCGCAGGTTTCGCTGACCATGGCGAGATCGTGGGAAATCAATATCAAACTCATATTGCGTTCGGTGCAAAGTCGTTTGATTTCGGTCAAAATTTCGGCTGCGACAGTTACATCTAAACTGGTTGTGGGTTCGTCGGCAATGATTAATTTTGGATTGAGAATTAGGGCTAGGGCAATAGCAACCCGTTGACGCATTCCGCCGCTGAATTCATGGGGATATTGATTCCACCGATCGGCGGGAATTTGGACGGCTTCTAATACTTCATGAGCGCGGGCGCGGGCTTGTTTTCGGGTGATGCCAATTTCGTGGGCCTGTAAGGTTTCGATGCAATGATCGCCGATCGTCAACAGCGGATTGAGCCGGGTCATGGGATCTTGGAAGACTAATGCGACGGTTTCGCCTCGGAATTTTCGTAACCGATCGCCTGTGAGTCGTGCAATGTCTTGGCCTTCAAACAGGAGGTCGCCTTGAATGGTTGAGCCATTGGGTAGCATTTGTAGGATTGCTTTACCGATCGTCGATTTGCCGCTGCCGGATTCGCCCACGAGTCCTAGCCGTTCTCCGGGCTGTAGGGTGAGGGAAAGGTCTTCGACGACCCATTCG
>JANXNM010000443.1 GCA_025354065.1 Synechococcales cyanobacterium 340R_concoct_173_sub
GTTCTATTACAAATTTGAGAAAGCCTCAAAGGGATTGGTCTCCTACCTATGGCGTAAGCTTCGATCGGTTTTGGGTAAGGTTTTAAGACAGTCCGATCGTATCTTTCGCCTCTAAAATCAAATAAACTAAAAAACAAATAATCGTATTAAAGTGAACTTAAGGGATTTATAGGAATTTAGAAATGACTGAACTGAGGACACCGATCGGAGTTGGGCTAGTGGGAACGGGGTATGCGGCGAAGGTGCGGGCCGAGGTCGTTAATGCAGAGCCGAGAGCTACGTTGGTTGGGGTCGCTGGAAACACTGCGGATAAACTCACAAAATTTGTCGAAACCCATCAAACTCGGGCCTTTGAGAATTGGCAGGCATTGATTAATTCACCTGATGTGAATTTGGTGGTGATTTCAAATTTGAATAGTGAACATGGTGCGATCGCACGGGCTGCATTGTTTGCAAAAAAACATGTAGTAGTAGAGTATCCGCTCACATTATCGGTCTCCGAAGCAGAGTCGTTAATTGCACTCGCAAAGAATCAAAATTGTTTATTACATGTTGAACATATTGAACTTTTAGGCGGACTGCATCAATCCTTAATCTCCCATTTACCAAAAATTGGCCAGCCCTTCTATGGACGCTATACAACGGTCGTCCCGCAGAATCCAGCGCCAAAGAAATGGACCTTTAATCATGAGATGTTTGGGTTTCCGTTAATGGGTGCGTTGTCACGGCTTCATCGGTTTACTCATTTGTTTGGTGACGTGTCTAGCGTGAATGCCAGAGCTACCTATCAGCCTTCAATTGACCCAGCCTATTACAATTCTTGCCTATGTTCGGGACAGTTTCTATTTAAAAATGGATTGCTTTTGGATATCGTCTATGGCAAAGGTGAGTCTGTTTGGGTGCCAGAGCGTAAACTTGAAATTCAAGGCAATACTGGAGCTTTAGTATTTGATGGCGATCGGGGTACGTTGATTCAGTCCAATGGCAGTAGTGAAATTGAGGTGCCGGGACGACGAGGATTGTTCTCTCGTGATATGGCCATGGTTTTGGATCATTTGTTTGATCAAGCGCCGTTGTATGTGACACTTCAGCAAAGTTTGTACACAATGAAGGTGGCAGAAGCGGCGAAACGATCGGCGGAACTAGGGAGAACTATTGATTTGGGGTAGAGGCGTTTAGATGATTTTATTTTTGGTCTAGACTCAGTTAATCATTTTCCCAGTCTATTTTTGCGGCCACGCATTCAAATTATTTAATGCGATTTAATCCATCATCAGGCTCCTCTAGAGTTAGAGTCAAAGAGTTATCGTAGTGCCTTGTAATTTTTGTAGTACATAATCGCTAAAAGCGACTACAATAGATGAAACGTTCGACAACTTCCAACTATTTACCTCGAACCTAACAACGAGCCATGAGAAACCACGACGATCGCATTATTATTTTCGATACAACTTTGCGTGATGGCGAACAAGCGCCCGGTTGCA
>JANXNM010000331.1 GCA_025354065.1 Synechococcales cyanobacterium 340R_concoct_173_sub
GCGTGGCCCCGTCGTACCAATGTACATTCCTGGGCGTTTGCGGACTGGCTCAAGTCCTTCGAGAACTTGAATCTGTTGAGCGCCGTAATCTTGAGTCATGAGGTGTGGTACTCCGTCTGGACGAGGTTGAAATTAAAGAAATAATCCGAAAACAGCTCTTTTAGGAAAATGACCGTGAGGACGTTTGTGACGCTTTAATATAGCAAGTATCTCAATAATTCTAACATGAAAGGGTTGTAGAGGGTTTTGAGCAGCTCTGAGAAGCATTTTATATAGGTATGGGAACGAGGCTATGACAGATGGCGTGACAGATAGAGTAATAGTGAATCAAGATTTGGGTCCGATCGTCCAAGCCGCTACCTCAAGACACAATCAACTTAATAATTCAAATGTACTATATGAAATTGTACCAGAATTTCCCCGTGGACTAGTAACGATTTGTGGGGCGACGGCAACGGGGAAGTCAGGGCTGGGGATAGCGGTTGCCCGCGAGCTAGGATCCATTGTCATCAGTGCAGACTCTCGGCAAATTTATCGTGAGTTTGACATTGGGAGCGCCAAGGTGACCCCGGCAGAGATGGCGGAGATTCCCCATTATTTAGTGGACGCTTACGATCCGACAGAGACAGTTTCGGCGGCAATGTTTCAAGATCAAGCGAATCAGATTTTATTGAAGATGACTCTGCCATCAGCTTTGCCGTTACTAGTCGGTGGAACAGGATTATATTTACGAGCCATTACCCACGGAATGCAGATTCCTCGCGTCGCACAGCATCGGGAATTACGATCGCAATTAGAAGCCTTGGGCCAAGGTTTGTGTTATCAATTACTTCAGCACTTGGACCCAAAAGCCTGTCTTAAGATTCACGGTAACGATCGGATTCGGACCGTGCGAGCTTTGGAAGTTTTTTATGTGACGGGGATTCCAATGAGCGCTCAGCAGGGAGAAATACCCCCGAACTATCCAATTTTACAGATTGGGCTACGGTCGGAATGTTTGAACGATCGAATCGTCCGGCGAACTAGGCAAATGTTTGAATTGGGATTTGTCAATGAAGTCGAAAATTTGGTCGCAAAATATAGTGATAACTTACCGCTTTTGAATACCTTGGGCTATCAGGAGGTGAGGCAGTATTTACGCGGTGAAATAACATTAGAAGAATCGGAATTATTGACCGTCATGCACACGAGACAATTTGCAAAACGACAACGCACTTGGTTCAATGGCATTAAAGAAATTGAATGGTTTGATGCTGATGATCCGAATTTATTCGATCGGGTTCTAATGCGCGTTATGGAATTTAGTAAAGTATAGCAATTACCCGGCTTCCACTATTATGAAGCTATATATTTGATTAATCTGAGTTTTCTGTATGCGTTTGCTTTGTCTTAGCAATGGCCACGGCGAAGATACTATTGCCCTCCAAGTTCTCAAAGCGCTTCGGCAACTCCCAAATGCGCCGACGATCGAAATATTACCGATCGTCGGTGAAGGTCATGCCTATCAAAAACAGGGCTTTTCTATCATCGGCACGGTCAAATCCATGCCGTCCGGTGGCTTTATTTATATGGATCGTAAACAGTTGGCCAATGACCTTCAAGGCGGACTATTAACCCTGACATTAAATCAACTAAAGACCGTTCAGCAATGGTCCAACGATTGTAAATATAAGGCAGAACCTGCCCTTGTTTTGGCGGTTGGGGACATTGTGCCGCTGTTGTTTGCATGGCAAAGCGGATTAAACTACAGCTTCATTGGCACCGCAAAATCTGAGTATTATCTTCGAGATCAAACTGGATGGCACCCGCGTCAATCTTGGTGGGACGATCGGTTGGCCTGTCTTACGGGCGGCGTTTATCTTCCCTGGGAGCGTTGGTTAATGAGCCGCCCTAACTGCAAAGCCATTTTTCCACGCGATCGAATCACCACTCAAACCCTAACTGCCTTTGGACTGTCGGCTTACGATTTTGGTAATCCCATGATGGATTTGGATCCTCAACCTATCGCCTCTGACTCTAGCAAATCTCTCAGTGAATCCTTAACTATTTTGCTGCTTCCTGGCTCCCGTGCCCCAGAAGCCTATCGAAACTGGGATGTGATTCTATCGGGCTTGCAAAATTTGGCTGACCACTTTGACCATAGGCCCATAAAATTTCTTACTGCGCTATCGGGCGATCTCGATTGGACCCTTATTCACAATGCTCTGATTCAACATAACTGGAACCAAACTGACACCACTGATCAATATTCCCGACCCGATCGGCCTCATGGGTTGACCCTAGGCATGGCAAAATTCTCAGAGTATGCCTATGCCTCAGACGTGGCGATCGCCATGGCCGGAACCGCGACAGAACAATTTATCGGCTTGGGAAAACCTGCGATAACATTGCCTGGTCAAGGACCACAATTTACGCCCACCTTTGCCGAAGCTCAGACCCGTCTCTTGGGCCGATCAATTATTTATGTAAAGGAAATGAATCAATTAGCCTCAACCTTACGTCAACTCCTACAAGATTCTGTACAGTTGACCGCGATCGCCCACAACGGTCCACAACGGATGGGAAAATGTGGAGCTGCCGATCGGATTGCGCATAAACTCATCCAAATCCTCAGCAATCCATAACAATATCTAACCATCCTTATCAAGCTATTTCCCCATGGCCTCGATCGCCCGCAAAAATCTCTTTGAAGACATTCCTCGCTTTCTCGTCGCCCAAGCCGGAATCATGTTCGCCGTCAGCCTCGTCACCATTCAACTCGGGATTTTAAAAGGATTTTCCCGATCGACCGCCATCGTAATTGACTATGCCCGTGCAGATTTATGGGTCGCATCGAAGGAAATGGTGGCCTTCGAGCTAACGTCTCCCATACCAGCGGATTACATCAATAAATCCATGGCCGTTACAGGAGTCGATCGGGCTGAAATTCTATTAGTCCGAGCCGGGCGATGGCGCGGACACGATGGCAAACTCTCCCCCGCTCGTATCTTTGGGTTCAATCCCGATGGAGAACTGTTTGCTGGATGGAAATTATCTGACGGCAATTTAAATGCCTTAAAACAACCCTACACTGCGATCGTCGCCAGTGGCGTTCAAAAATCCCTGGGGTTAGACAACACTCGAATCGGCTCAATTGCCGGACTTCCGGTCACTATTGTAGGCACCGCTGAGGATGTCCAATCTAACGCCTCTAGTCCCTTTTTATTTTCCTCACTAGAGACCGCCAATACCTACGGCGACGCTGAAATCAACAGCTCCATTAACTGCATCCGTCAAGCTAGTGGAGACCTAGACTGTACCAACAGTTTTAAAAATCGTCCCCTCGGGCAAAAAAATGGAGACCTCGCCCCTCCCAAACCCTTGAGTCTCAGCGACCCGATTAGCTACGTCCTCATCCGCGCCAAACCGGGCCAAGACCTTCCTCAACTCAAGCAGCGTCTCCTGAGCGCCCTACCCGAAACCCAAATCCTAACTCAAGTCGAAATCGCTGCCATTACCCGGAACTATTGGGAAGTGCGGACAGGCGTTGGCTTTATTTTGGGCCTAGGGGCAACGGTCGGCTTTATTGTCGGGATGGTGGTGGTCGGCCAAATCTTGTATGCCTCTGTCGCCGACCATCTTCGAGAATTTGGGACGCTGAAGGCCATGGGAGCCTCAAATAGTGTGATTTACCGAATTATTATTGAACAAAGTCTCTGGATGGCGATTCTTGGATATGTTCCTAGTATGGGCATTTGTCTAACGTTAGGGCAATGGACGCAGATGACACGAGGGATTATGATTCTGATCGAACCCTCGACAGCCGCAGCAGTACTACTTTTGACCGTGGTGATGTGTATGGGTTCGGCCATTTTTGCGGTTCAGAAGGTGACACGGCTAGATCCGGCGATCGTCTTTAAATCCTAAAAATTAGGGAAAAGTTATTCTGAAACATTTGCATAACTCAATGCGTCTGGATGTAGGAAGATAATTAAAGAATTAAGAGTTTAAAATACAGAATTAACGTCCTGAAGATTGAAGGATTAAGGTGAAATTATCAATAACGTTGTGATTAGTAATGTTTGTATGTGTGCGTCTGTGATGATCTGCTTACTTGGGGGGCGGTGCTAATATGACCGCGATCGACTTCAAGCGATTTTTTGGCAAAACGGCTCCATCGCCTTCAAGTCCAGTACGGACTATGGCGAAAGAAACAGCGATCGTCGCTAGCCATATCAACCTGGTATATCGCAATGGAGGGGAAGAATTTAATGCCCTTCAGGATGTCAGCTTGACAGTGAAATCTGGCGAAGTCCATCTTTTAATGGGTCCGTCAGGTTCTGGAAAGACCACACTGCTATCAATTTTGGCCGGACTATTGACCCCAACCAGTGGGCAAGTCCATCTTCTAGATGAAGAAATTACTCAATTTTCACGCTCTCGTTTAGCGGCATTCCGACTTCAACATTTAGGATTCATTTTTCAAGGCTTTAATTTATTCCCGGCCCTAACCGCCTGTGAAAATGTGGAAGTGGCGTTTCATCTAAAAGGCATTCACCAAGCTCGCAAACACGCGATCGAACTCTTGGATCAAGTCGGACTGGCCGATCGCTGCAACCATCGTCCCCAAGACTTATCGGGCGGCCAAAAACAACGGGTGGCTATTGCTCGTGCCCTAGCCGGAAATCCGCAACTCATTATGGCCGACGAACCTACCGCCGCCCTTGACTCCCAGAACGGTCATGCGATCATTGAACTCCTGCGAAATTTAGCAAAAACTAGTGGTCGAACTGTATTAATTGTCACCCATGATCCACGTATTTTAGATGTAGCCGATCGGGTCACAAATCTGGAAGATGGCAAAATTGTGACTAAGGCAAAACCGGGATAACCGTAGGTGAAACGATCGTCGGAGCTATCGGAGCCGAATTATTAAGGAGAATCCCAGCAGTTCCCGATAGTGGTACTGTCGTAAGCGGAGCAATCACGCTAGGAACAAGAATAGAACCGGGAAGAGCCGCAGATTTTGACTTTAGAAGTTGATTACGTTTGGTAAAGAAGTCTGACGCAGCATCATTAATATTTTCCCGTTGAGATTGAGCTTCAGCGGCCCGATCGACATTTGCATCGCCCCGCATCGCCCGATGAATTAAACCCATAATCGCACTAGTATTATCGCCCCGCGTCGAAAACGGATCTGTACTGGCTTCAGGTTGTAGATCCCCAGTGGGCAAAATAGGAGCTTGGGCTGGCTCATCAGCAGCGATCGCGGAAGTTTGTAAAATGGGGAGTAAAACAATACCCAACAACACTGTGGTAGAGAATTTTGAGAGAGAGAATATAGACATGAGAAGAACTCCTTAAAGGAATAATTATAGAAAATAACTCAGCGAGACCACTTATTCCTAAGCCGAACCGCTGTGAACCCACATAATCGCAGTCTTAGTCTAACATTTTTCAATTATCAGAATTTGGTTATGAGTGATAGTTATGGGATTGGTTAAATCACCATTTCATTTATTGGTTGAGGGGAAGTTAAACTAATAGGTGAATATCTTAACCGAGCGATCGTTTTAGCAACGGTTGAATTGAATACAGACTAACGGCAGCAAATCCGCTGAGCAATCCCAAACATCCAATCAACGACACAGAACCCCAAGGAGCCATGATAGCGATCGCATTCAAACTCCAATCAGGATGTTGGTAAATATAACGAATGGGTTCAATAGCGTAGCTCAACGGGTTCAGCAGCGCAATCCATTGAAGCCAAGCGGGCATAAAACTAATCGGTGCCAAGGCCGTGCTAGCAAAAAGTAATGGTAAATTTGTTACTAGAATAACTGCAATTAATTCCACATGTCCTTTTAAACTAAATGCCAATGCCAAGGATAATGACGTGACGGCGAGTACTAGTACCATCACAATGGCAATGATCACCAAAATCCCCAACACATTGGGCAATCCCGCCCCTAAGGTTGCAATGGTTCCCATAATGACAAGGGTTTGAAGCAAACTCAGGGACATAATAAAAATAGCGGAAGCAACGACAATGGACGATCGGGACACTAATGGAGCCATTAAAAGCCGATTCAAAAAACCAAATTCCCGATCGAACATGACAGGCAACCCCGCATTCAACGCGCCGCCGAATGCCGTGAATACGATTACTCCAGCGCCTAAAAAATTTTGATATTGGCCAGATGTGCCCATAAAGCCATCGGGTGCATTCTGAAACAACGCTCCAAACAGCACTAACCACATTAAAGGCTGCACCAATCCGGCTATTAAGGTAGAAGGGCGACGAATGAGCTGAATGAATAACCGTTTCGTTAGGGCAAGCGTTTCTTGGATGAAATGAGAGATTTTGATAGATAGATTTAGATCTGGATAATCAAATTGCGCTGACTCGGTTAATTGGGACGTGCGAGTAGATTGAGTCATAATTTATTTGAATTCCTTAAAGGTCCAGTTTGGTGATAGCGCATTTCTCACAGCACAGAGATAGTCCTACTAGTTTAAAGATTCGCTTACACATTTTCCCGTTACAGCTAAATAAACATCTTCTAAACTAGGCTGCGATCGGGAAATTCCAAAAAGCGGCAAATTTAGCGCATTCAATTTAGATTCTATTTGGGTCAACACATCTGCCTCCGCCTCAACCACAAGATTCAGCGAATTCCCCTGAAATTCATTAAGGGTGACAGATTTGACCATATCAAGATTCAGCAACTGTTCCCGGACTTGAGTTGCTTCAGATAACGGTGTAAATTCCCGAATCCGGAGAGTCACCCGATCGCCGCCAATGGATTTTTTAAGATCCTGCGGACTACCCAATGCAATCACGGTACCGCCATCGAGAATAGCAACCCGATCGGCTAAGGCATCAATTTCTTCGAGATAATGACTAGTAATTAAAATCGTGGTGCCCGATTGCTGCAATTGTCGAATCAAGGTCCACATGATTTGACGACTTTCAATATCAAGTCCGGCAGTGGGTTCATCAAGAACTAGGATTTGTGGATTATGGAGTAATCCAGACGCGAGATCCAGACGTTTTTTTAATCCCCCAGAATAAGTCCCAATCAATCGATCGGCGTATTCCATAAGATCTAAAGTAGTCAGTACAGATTGAATCCGATCGGTCCGTTGTCCTTTAGACAAATGATATAAATCACCGTGCAGTTCCAGCAATTCGCGACCCGTCATCATTTTATCCAGCGCCACTTCTTGAGCGACATATCCTAGACGTTGACGAACGGCGGCAGGATTTTGAGTCACTGAAATCCCACAGACTTCCAACAATCCTTCATCGGGTTGAACCAAGGTGCAAAGACATCGTAGTGTCGTGGTTTTCCCCGTGCCATTGGGTCCGAGCAATCCAAATATTTCGCCAGACCTCACCTCCAGCGACACATTTTTTACGGCATCAACAGTACCGTATCGCTTTTTTAGATTTTGGATAACGATCGCTATTTCATTTGAATTCGGACCATTATCACTAGTTTTGGCCTGAATTCCACTATGTCGATTGTCAATTGCAATACTCATGACTCACAAATGATTGATTGAGTGATTAGGCTGAAAGTCCAGATGTAATCCAAGCTGAAAACTGAGCGTTAATTTCATTGAAGACTGGCAGACTGTCTACCATCATAGCCGCACATAACAGCATCATGTAAACAATTGAGTATTTAAACAACGATCGGGCCGTTTGGTAATCTTCGGGTTGTTTGATTAATTCCCAGGATTTTTTCACAAATACAATACCTAAGATAAGGGCTATTGTTCCATACAGCGCACCCATCACACCCAATGGATAGACCAGAACTAACGTCGCCGGAATCAATACTAAGGTGTAATAGAGAATCTCTTGACTAGTGACTTTATTACCCAAGACAACAGGCAACATGGGCACCTTGACCGATTCATAATCATCGCGAATCATAATGGCTAAAGCCCAAAAATGCGGCGGGGTCCACAAAAAGATAATCGCAAACAAAATCCAAGCCGGAAGACTCAAACTTCCCGTAACGGCAGCCCAACCGACCAAGGGAGGAATGGCACCTGCTGCACCACCAATAATAATGTTCTGAGTACTATGACGTTTGAGCCAGTGGGTGTACACCAATACGTAAAACACAATGCCTGACATCGCTAGCATCGCGCTTAAGAGATTGGCAAAGTAGGTCAGAAGTGTGAATGAAAGAATCGTTAAAGTAGCCGCAAAAATCATGGCATCCCGAGGACTGACTCGGCCAGAGGGTAAAGGCCGTTTACTAGTGCGAACCATCACTGCGTCAATGTCACGATCGTACAAACAGTTCATCGTATTGGCCGCACCCGATGCACAAGCGCCACTCAATAATGTTACGAATGCCAATTGGGGATCAACCTGACCATCGGCTGCAATCCACATTCCCCCCGCCGTCGTGATGAGCAGGAGCAATATAATTCGAGGTTTGGTGAGTTGGTAATAACTCGTGACAACATCGGCAAGGCTTTTATTCAGCCGATCGTCAGAAAGAACAATAGTCTCAGAAAGATTCATCATGATAATTTTGAGTGTGATTTTTAGTAAATGAATAATTAGTCGGGATCACACATAAGTCATCGGAGAGGTCGTCGTACGATAAGCCGTCATCCGGTAAGTTACTGCGGTGAAAGAGACTACCGTTCCAAGCAATATCGCACCTACGCATTGATGCATAATCGTTAGTATTTCAACTTGTAAATGAAGTCGAAATGTAGCATATCCGAGTAAAAGCTGAAGCGCTAAACATAATCCTGTTCCATAAACAAGGTAACGCAAAATTTTGGGTAATGTTTTAGTTCGCAGGGCAGCCGTAACTACTACGATCGCGGACAGTGTTGCGGGAATCACGCCCAAAAGATGACTATTCATTACCGTACAAAGTTGCTGCTGGCCAAAACATTGGTGCAATGCCCACCGCGATGCTACAATTCCGCCCATTAAGCTCTGACCATAAATGCAAACAACTGAGATTAGTCCCAGCTTCCATAGATATGTAGGAAGATCATAGTTGCTAAAAGTCGTAGTGCTAGGAGCTGTAGGATTAGAATTATCAAATGGGAAAAAGGAAATAGCAATCGTCAAAAGCGTCATAAAAAAGAACAATCCTGTCCCCAAATGTGCTGTCACAATGTCAAATCGTAAAAGCTGAGTTACAGTCAAACCCCCTAAAACCCCCTGCATTAACACCACCAAAACAGCAAACCCGATCGCTTGGGGAAACCCAGGTGAAAGCTGTCGTCTTTGCCAAAGACTGGTAACAAAAAAGCCCAAGGTAGTCAGACCTATAGTTGTCGCCACCAACCGATGAAACCACTCCAGAAACACCTGAAGATTCATTTGCTGGCTAGGCAAAACTTGTCCATAACATAGAGGCCAGTCGGGACAGGATAAGCCCGCGTTCATTACCCGCGTTGCACTGCCTAGCGCCATTAGCCCGAGGACTGCGATCGCTAAGCCAAAGATTCCCTGGGTCATGCGTCGCTGCAAGATTAAAGCGTGACCAAAAGCTGTATTCGCACTCAAAGCTGTATTCGCACTCGTCGAAGTCGCTTCTACCATGTTAGATGTCATTGCTGCCATCCAGTTTGTTAATAAAGGTGTCATGTTGTTAAACCTGTCGAGTCAATAAAGTCAACAGATTTCCAAAACTTTACAAGTCATGAAAATTAATCTCGTAAATTGATCTCTGCTAATACTGTGAACGATAAATTGTTAAAATACGGCAGATGTTTAGAGAATCTTCAAGTTTTGTCCTAAAGTTCGTTACAAATTGCAATGACGGTCCAGTGATCCTGAAGAAAATCCTAAGTTTCTTTAGTTCTAAGGCTCAACCCGATCGAACTGAACTAAGGTTTACAGGTGTGGTTTTAGCAAAATCTTGTATTGACTGTTGACCTGCGCTGAAAATTCTCTCAATCTGTTAAGGAGTATGTGCAGTGAATGTTCCAAGTCAAATTATTACGTTGTTATTTGGGATTGGGCTAACGTTAGTTAGTTTGTGGTATGGCTACAACCATCACCTACTCCCGCTCGCAGCGTCAAAAGAAGCAGTTCTGATTGACGATTTATTTAATGTGATGATGGTCATTAGTACGGGGATTTTCATTCTCGTACAGGGTGCTATTTTGTTTATAGCCTTTCGCTATCAGCGCCAAGAGGGTGATGATACCGATGCGAAGTACGTCCATGGGAATATTCCCCTCGAAATTGTCTGGACGGCGATTCCTTCGGTGATTGTTTTAGCATTGTCGCTCTATAGCTTTGATATCTATGAGCAAATTGGTGGACTAAATCCGATGGACCATAGCTCTCATCAAGGCATTCATCAAGAGATTGCTAATAAAGAGCAGAAGACGCAATCCAACGGCCTTCAAGAAGTGGCTGTGATGAATGCTGAAATGCCGGGAATGGCAATGCCTCTAGCTGCTGATGACAGTGCTGTAACGATTAACGTGTCTGGTATGCAGTTTGCTTGGTTGTTTAATTATGCTGGGACAGAGGTTACAACTGGGGAGCTTCATTTGCCCGTTGGACGCGATATTATTCTGAACCTTACGGCTATGGATGTACTCCATGCATTTTGGGTTCCAGAGTTTCGGATTAAACAAGATGCCGTTCCTGGACGGACGATTCCGATTCGGATTAGCCCAACTGTTGAAGGTACGTATCCGCTAATTTGTGCGGAACTTTGTGGGGCATATCATGGGGTAATGCGATCGGAAGTAGTTGTGCAATCCGAGCGTGACTACAATATATGGCTCGCGGAACAAGCAGTGTCGATGAAAGAACAAAACCACAATGCAGATTCAAAAAATCCGGTCTCGACGGTAGCGCTTTATCCTGAGCTTTTGAGTGATACCGAATATCTCGCCCCCTATGCCAAAAAATTAGGAGTGACGGTGGAACACATACAAGCCATTCAGGCACAGCAACAGAGCTAGAAACTGAGAATTAATCAATTAGGCTGATTGTTTTATTTATTGATGGTTTTAGTATGACGACCTTAACTCAGATTTCAAATGATACGACTCCTAGTGGGGGCGATCGGCCTAAGCCCGAATGGCGAAAGTACTTTGGATTTAGTCACGATCATAAAGTGATTGGGATTCAGTATTTAGTCACATCATTTTTCTTTTATTTGATTGGTGGTGCATTGGCGGCGGCGGTGCGGACTGAACTAGCGACTCCGGCATCAGACTTTGTGAGTCCTGAGCTATATAACAGTTTGTTTACGCTGCATGGCACGGTGATGATCTTTTTATGGATTGTCCCTTCGACAGCAGGGTTTATTAATTATCTGGTGCCCTTGATGATCGGGGCGCGGGATATGGCGTTTCCTCGGTTGAATGCAATTGCATTTTGGATGTTACCGCCATCTGGATTGCTGTTAATGAGTAGCTTTTTTGTCGGTCCGGCTTCGGCGGGTTGGACTTCCTATCCACCCCTTTCCACGATGGGTCCGGTGGCGGGGGAGCTGATTTGGATTCTGAGCGTGTTGCTGTTGGGTACGTCGTCGATTTTGGGGGCAATTAATTTCATTGTTACGATTTGGAAAATGCGCGTCCCACAGATGGGCTGGAATGATATGCCGCTCTTCTGTTGGGCATCACTGGCGACCGGGATTTTGGCTTTGGTTTCGACTCCAGTATTAGCTGGGGCGTTGATTTTACTCTCCTTTGATTTGGTAGTGGGAACATCGTTTTTCAATCCTACGGGCGGCGGCGATCCGATCGTTTACCAACATATGTTTTGGTTCTACTCTCATCCCGCCGTTTACATTATGATTTTGCCTGTGTTTGGGATGATTTCAGACATTATTCCAGTCCATTCGCGTAAAGCAATTTTTGGCTACCGGGCGATCGCATATTCCAGTATTGCTATTTGCTTTTTAGGCTTAATTGTCTGGGCACACCATATGTTCACCAGCGGCACACCTCCTTGGCTGCGAATGTTCTTTATGTTTGCCACAATGGTGATTGCAGTTCCGACTGGGATTAAAGTCTTTAGCTGGGTCGCGACTATGTGGGGCGGCAAGATTCAGCTCAATAGTGCCATGCTATTTGCCATGGGGTTTGTCTCAATGTTTGTGATTGGGGGAATTAGCGGTGTGATGTTGGCGGCGGTTCCGTTTGACATCCATGTTCATGACACCTATTTTGTTGTGGCTCATTTTCACTATGTATTGTTTGGTGGCAGCGTGTTTGGATTGTATTCCGGGATGTATCACTGGTTCCCGAAAATCACCGGGCGAATGCTGAATGAGAAGCTAGGTAAAATTCACTTTGCTTTGAACTTCATTGGTTTTAACCTGACGTTCTTGCCAATGCATAAGCTGGGGTTGGATGGAATGAATCGTCGGATTGCTGAATATGATCCGAAGTACGCGACGATTAATATGATTTGTTCGATCGGAACTTTATTACTTGCCGTTTCTACTGTTCCATTTTTAATTAATGCAATTCGCAGTTGGTTCTGGGGCGATCGTGCTCCGGCGAATCCTTGGAATGGATTGACGTTGGAATGGAGTGTGAGTTCTCCGCCACCTGTGGAAAATTTTGCTGTTGACCCAATTCCAGCCTGTCATCCTTATGCTTATGGCAAACCTCCGGTCTCAATATCAACCCCGCAGCCGGAGCCTGTTAGTACCTAATCCATCCATGACTTAAACACTCCTCACTTAAATGCCAATTATGACGACTACAACCTCGACCCACCTCACAACCACAACAATAGCCACCACAGAACACCACCATCCCCATCCCGATCATCGAATTTTGGGATTGTATATGTTTCTGATTGCAGAAGGCATGATTTTTGTCGGTCTTTTTGTGGCTTATTTCACCTTCCGTGCTGTAGCTCCAGGAATGCAAGGAGACTTACCAAAGCTGGAACTAATGCTGCCGGGAATCAATACGATTATTTTGGTGAGCAGTAGTTTTGTTATGAATCGCGGACAATTGGCGATTAAGAAGAATGACACTAAGGGCTTGCAGTTTTGGTTTGGACTCACTGCATTAATGGGCGCGACATTCTTGGCGGGGCAGATGTATGAGTATTTCCATTTGGAATTTGGATTAAAATCCAGTTTGTTCGCCAGTACTTTTTATGTTCTGACTGGATTTCATGGACTACATGTGTGCTTTGGCTTGATCCTGACGTTGGGGGTGTTGTGGCGATCGCGAACTCCTGAACATTACAGCGAACACTCACATTTTGGGGTAGAGGCGGCTGAAATTTATTGGCACTTTGTCGATGTGATTTGGATTTTGCTTTTTGTCATCTTATATCTCTTCTAGAGATGCAGCATAACTAAACTTTTAAAAAACCTCCTGCATGATAAGTGGGAGGTTTTTTTAAGCTTTCAAGGCACCCGATTTAAATGCGATGCCACACTCGATCGTTCAATTCATATCCCTAAGCCTCAATTACAACCCGTAAATTTCCTCGTTTACGGAGAACTCGACAGGATGTTGTCGTGCCGCTGCGTTCTTTAGCTGATGCACCTTGACGAATGAACTCTAAATCCACCAAAGTCGATCCCACATGTAGATTAGTAATCGTCAAATGTTGAATATTAGCTGGCAATGCAGGGTCAATAATTCGTAAACAATTTGAAGGTGCGTCTGGAACTAAATTAGTCATCATTTGCAACAACTGAAACACCGTTCCCGTCGCCCATGCCTGAGGAGAACAGGCTACAGGATACCGTACAGGTTCACTATCGCCCTGACGTTCATACCCACAAAATAACTCTGGTGGACGCTGATACGGTTGGCGCAAAGTCATATCTAATAAGGCTTGACCCAACTCCAATGCATGATCCACATGACCGAGCGATCGTAATCCTAAGGCAATCATGCCATTGTCATGGGGCCATACTGAACCCAAATGATACCCCATAGGATTGTAAGCGGGGGAGAAACTACTGAGAGTGCGAATGCCCCAACCATTGAACATATCGGGAGCTTGAAGCCGTTCAGCGACACTTTTGGATTTGTCATCGTCTAAAATTCCAAGATTTAAACAATGGCCGGGATTTGACGTGATGCTATCTACCATTTTGCCATCGCCATCAAGTGCTAAAGCAATAAATCCTTCATCCTCCATCCAGAAATCTTTATTAAACCGTTCCTTCAATTGATCCGCTTCTTCTTTCCACCGATCGCCCAAATCAGGACGTTTGCGACCATGAGCTAGTTCACTCATGCGCATTTTTGCCGCATAGACATAGCCTTGAACTTCGCACAATGCGATCGGTCCTACCGCCATTTTGCCATTGCGATCAACAATACAATCTCCAGAATCTTTCCAACCTTGATTAACTAAGCCGCGCTTCGATCGTTTATTATAGCTCAGATAGCCTGTTTCCGCCATTTCTCGATCGATCCAAGACATCGCCGCGAGCGCATTTTCCCATAACCGTTCGGTGGTTTCCCGATCGCCCGTCCAAGCATAGTATTCCGCATACAGCATCAACCACAGCGGGGTTGCATCGACCGTTCCGTAGTAAGGAGTATGGGGAATTTTTTCACAGCGAGCCAGTTCCCCAAGGCGGATTTCATGAAGGATTTTGCCGGGTTCTTCTTCACGCCAATCGTCGTCGTCTTTTCCTTGGTAATAGGCCAGGACCGTTAAAGTATCACGGGCGATCGATGGATTGAGAATTAAACATTGAGATGCAGCAATGATGGAATCTCGACCAAACAACGTACAAAACCAGGGAACTCCTGCCGATAAAACTTTTCTTTGTTCAAAGGTCTGGCGCAGTAAGTAAATATCTTGTTCTGCTCGTTCAATCACTTGATTAATCGCTTTATTGTCAGTGCGAATTTGGGTCGCTGAAGCGCGCCATTCCTGCTCCTCCATCATTTCTGCGGCTTTGGCCTGCACTAAGGTCATGGGCACAGGAACGCGGGAAACAGGTTGGCTGTTGGTGAGTAAGCTAATTCGGTAACTGAGGCGTTCGGTGGCATGGGATTCGAGTTCGATTCGCCAGAGGGCCGTGTAACCTTTGAACGCTTGGGGTTGGTTATGGAAAAACTGGATATGAGATTCCATAATGCTGCCATCAAGACCTTGGTATGCCATGCTCATTTCGCCTGGGTCTTCATACAATACATACTCTTCAATGGGAGTCGTTAAAGGGTTGTTGGTTGTGCGTCGCATGACTCGTCTTAGCAGTTGTCCATGTTCCCTACGCTCGAAGCCCCGAATTTCAAATAAATCAGTAAAGTCTGCATCAAAGATCAAACTCAGATCAAAGGCTACGGGACCAGGTCCGTAATTTGTTAAGGTGATTTCTTCGAACAGTCCGCCATTTAGTACTAATTCTCGCTGAATTCCAATGGTCTCGGCAGGGATCTCATCTAGACGCGGATTTGCGCAGAGGACGGACAAGGAAAACCCTCGTTGGGCGGTGCTGCTGAGCAGAATGGGCGATCGGTGGTTAAGTTGTAATTCCAGCCGACTCAGGAAGCGCGAGTCACGACAAAATAGGCCCATGCTGGTGACAACGCCATCATCTAGACAGCCTGAAATATTTCCTAAGGTGTCTGTAATTAAAAACAGATCGTCATCTTTCACCGTTAATGTCTGTTGCATCCGATCGCTGAAGCTACAGCCCCAACTCGGAATAGGAAATTCCTCTGCTGATGCATAGACCCGGCGATCGACTTCGACGACTTTTTCTATGACATTACAAGTCATTGGCTCGGGGGGAGAATTGTTGACGGCAATGGTGTTAACGGCAATGGTATTAATCTCTGACGTGATGAGTTCTGAGGAATTCAGCGATACTGCTTTCTGTGATTGATCTAAGGTGTCAGATTTGGGTGGCAATTTAGCTTGTAACTTATTAGTGGTGCTTTTCGATTGAGATGGCATGATCACTCCAGCGAATCTAATTAAGTATTTGCAGTCTTTAAAATTACGTCAGAGTTGTGTGAAAGCCTCGTTCTTTAGAAAGCTTTAAGACTTCTTATTATAAAGTAGGTTTTTATTGTTGTGGCACAACACAAACTAGCCCCATTTCTAAATTAGTTGAAATTAGTTGAAATCTGGATGTCCTGACATGAAAAAACGTTATCTAAGTTACGGCAAATACCTGAAAAATTGTCTATGATAGGTAGTTAAGGAATCCTAAGTATGTCAAGATTACGTGCTTGTGTTTGGGTTAATGTCCTCTATTTTAGCTGTAAATTGATTAGTTTATTCTTCGATCCGATCGTTGAAAATCTAGGGTCAATGTACTCACATTAAGACTGGATTGTCGTTGAGATTACGTACAATCTGCATTGCGCTAACCTTAGGTGAAACAGGCTAATTTTCAGACTAGGTATTTTGTGCCTTTGTTTCTCAATCTATTTATCCCTAAAGAGGTGTCCTGTGGCTCTGTATGCAGATCTTCATCGTCACTTAGGTGGCTCCGTCGTACCCAGAATTTTATGGCGTTATTTAGAGCGTAGTCAGTCTAGTTTAACGACTCAGTTTGAGACTTATGCCAATTTTGAAACGTTTTACACTCGTCCGCGAAATACTTTAGAAGAGTATCTTGAACTTCATAGTCTGGTGGAAAAAGTTCAAACTCCTGAAAGTTTGCCGTACTTTATTTGTCGCCTTTTACGAGGTGCCTATATTTTTGAGAATCTGGCTTATTTAGAACTCCGATCGACTCCTTATCTGCGGACGGATGAAACGCGTTCTCAAGGCGATCGGATTGAACAAATGAGTGAAATCGTTGAGATTATTGGTCAAGCGGCTCGTCAGGTGGAATATCCAATTGTGATGAGCCAAATTGTTTGTATGCACAGTAAATTGCCCTATGACGTGAATAAGGCGATCGTAGATTTGGCGATTAATCATCCGCAGTTTGTTTGTGGTATTGATTTGGCGGGGAGCGATCGGTTGTATGGTGAGCGGATGGGTGAGTTTGTTAAGCTCTATGCCTATGCGCGCAATCATGGTGTGAAAACAACGGGACATTTGTATGAAACGGTGAATGGTTGTTATCCTGAATTACTGCCCTATTTGATGCGGATTGGTCACGGGATTCAAATTCCGATGAAGCATCCTGAATTGTTGAAAGAGATTGCGGCAAGTGGTCAATGTTTGGAAGTCTGTCCTTCAACATATCCAAAAACAGGGACATTGAAAGATATTTCTGAGTTGAAAGTGGTGTTCGATCGATGTTTTGATGCGGGGGTTGATATTGCGATTTGCACGGATAATGCTGGATTGCACAATGTTCGATTGACTCAGGAATACGAGAATCTTTTGACTCTTGATATTATTGGGTTTGAAGAACTCCAAGCCTGCCAAGAATCTGCGTTTCGCCATGGTTTTGCTTGGGGGTATCAAGAGCGTCCGGCATCAATGCTCAGTCGGTTGATGCAATGGGAGGGAAGCGGGGCTGTAGTAAACTAAAACAAACGATCGAAATACTTAAAGGAGCAGCCCATATGCTAGAACTCCAGACGTTGAAAAACCAATTGTCAGAGACTTTATTATCTGATGTGAGTCTATACGATCGCGATTTTGTTGAATGGGTTGAGGTCACGATCGGGCAATTGGGCCAACAAGATTATTCTCAGGTGGATTGGGAAAATTTATTGGATGAAATCGAGGATATGTCTCGTCGAGAACGGCAAAGTTTGGAAAGCAATTTGGTGATTTTGCTGCTGCATTTATTGAAATTGCAATACCAAAGCGATCGTCGCACGGGTCGCTGGAAAGGCAGCATTGTGGAACATCGTCGCCGCATTCTCAAAACTATCGAACGATCGCCCAGTCTCAATGTTTATTTGCAGGAATGTTTTAAAGAAGCGTATGGGGATGCGATCGAGCAGGCGGCGGCTGAGACGGGGCTTAATTCAGATTGTTTCCCGGTGGTTTGTGAGTATACGATCGATGTTTGGATACAACCTTTTTCCTGAATGAACAGCTAAGTAAATGATTTATAATCACGAATAAAGCATGTTTGGGTTGGTCTGCTATGTCCTCAACAGTCACACTACAAATCCCAGATACTATTTATCACCGCCTTCAGGTTCAAGCGATCGCCCGATCGCAGCCACTGGAGGAGATTCTGGTTCATGCGCTCAATGTTGGCAGTCCGCCAGAGTGGAATGATGTGCTAGTGGAATTTAAAGCGGATCTTGCTCAGCTCGATACGATGAGTGATGAGGCATTGTTGACTTTGTTGCAGGAACAAAAAACGATCGCAGATTTCGATCGCTACGATGAATTGTTGGAGTTGAAATCTGACCGATCGCTTTTGCCGATTGAAATGAATGAATTGAGACGGCTTAGAAAGGAATCCGATCTTTCTATGTTACGAAAAGCTCAGGCAGCAGTGCTTTTAAAATGGCGTGGCTATTCGGTTAGCGATCGGTAATTGGATCATGTCTAGATATATTCCTATAGATCTTCGCCATTGAGTTCGAGATCATGATCAAAACCGTTGTTGTTATTGTTTGACGACTGAATTGAATAGTGGAATTCGTATGGTGTTTGATCATATTTTCCCTTCAGCCCGAAGACGTTGGGTTGCTGTTGGATGGCATCCACCCGATTGAAGCGCCCCTCTCCAAAACTCTTCTCAATTCAACATTCTCAAAAATCTTGAATCCTCACGTAATAGCTCAAAATCGCTGTCCGTCGCGGCTAGCTTTCGATAATGTTCGGGTTGTAGTCGGATGGCTTCTGATAGGTCGGAAATTGTACGATCGAAATCGCCTTGGAGAGAATAAAAACAAGCACGGTTATACCAAGCTTGGTGGTAGTCGGGTTTGAGTTCGATCGCTTTTTCGTAGGACGCGATCGCCTTTTCATACGCTATTTAGATTGTAAGATCTATGATCAGGTTCATACAAAAGCCCTCTTATTATCTCAATGCTATGCGAGTCAGCTATAATTCGTGAATCCCTTGACTTTAGAGTAGTGATAAAGAATTACCATGACAGATTCGATCGAGGTTCAAGCACGTGCAATTTTAGATTCATTGATGCAGCGACCATTTTCTGATTGTGTGCCGATTACCAGAGGTTTTGCGAATCTGACGACTCAGCCGGGAATTTATGCCGTTCGTCATCGCAATGAGGGATTATTGTATGTGGGAAAGGCTCAAGACATTAAGGAAAGATTTCGAGGAGGACATAAGGCAATCACTTGGTCTTGGCTCGAAGATTATAATCATCGAAATGTGGCGATCGCGACGCATCCGATCGATTTTCGGCAGTGGCGTTTGCTATCATCAGATTTAGAGGGCATTATTTTAGTCTGGAGTAAGCCACCGTTCAATATTCGGATACCGATGAGGAATGATCTATGATGTTGCCAAGTGCTGAATCTGAAACAATCGAACATTTAAGTCCTGTCGCTGCACGAATGATGTTAGCGGCTTTGCCTGAGCATATTCGATCGGCCTTTGAACGACGGGCACAGAAGATTGATTATCCAGTAGAAGCTGTTCTGGAAATGGCGATCGCAGGATTTTTAGATGGTGAAAGTTTGAGTTTTATGGATTGTAAGCCGCGCTATTAGCAATCAGACTTGAATTCGATCGTTTTATCGTAGGACACGATCGAATCTCCCTCAATAATACCGCATACGCGCTTTGAGGAATAGAAAGCCGAGACTCTCCATTCCAACTCTTATTACTTCTACATTCTTCATTCTACATTCTTAATTAAAGCAACAAACCCCGCTTCCTCGCGCAATGCATCCAAATCGCGATCGGTTGCGGCAAGCTGACGATAATGCTTAGGATTGAGGCGGAAGGCGATCGTAAGGTCTTCCAAGGCTAGCTCTAGATTTCCCATCAGGCTATAGCAACAGGCGCGATTGTAGAAAGCTGCGTGGTCGTCGGGTTTGATTTCAATCGCTTTATCGTAGGACACGATCGCCTCTTCTTTTCGGCCTAATGCAGACAGCGAATTCCCACGGTTATACCAAGCTTCGTGGTCGTCGGATTTGAATTCGATCGCTTTATCGTAGGACACGATCGCTTTTTCAATCTAGAATTCCAATTAAAACTAGGCTACAGTGTCAGAGTGGTCTAGCTAAACATTTAAATCAAAATGTCAAAACAATTTACGATCGCGGAAGCTCAAGCAAAT
>JANXNM010000506.1 GCA_025354065.1 Synechococcales cyanobacterium 340R_concoct_173_sub
ACCTATGGTGTACTTTTGAATAAAGTCTTTGCTAGAAAGCCTTTCAGGGTTTTAGACTGCTTCCCATTGATAAGTTATCCTGAAATCAAAGGTATTCCCAAACTATAATCAATAGGGTACTGTTGAATTCAACGAAACACACCGCAGCCTAGAGCGTCGTCCCTAGCAGGTTCAGCCCTGGTAAATGCAAAGTAGTCAGTTAAAGGACATAACGGACCGATCGCCGTGGTAGGACGATCGGCCCTTTCTCACTCACTACCAGGATTAACAATGAATTCTCAAGCCATCAAGCAAAATCTATCTCTCTATATCTCCCTGGAGGAAACCAGAGCCAGACTGAATCAGGAACTTTTTGAGATATGTAACCAAAAACGAATTATTGAGAAAGCAGTTGAAATGCACGTTCCTGAAGACTTCGTTGTTTCCCACAAGGGAAAGTTTTACCGCTTCCTGATGGATATCGACGACGGCGGAATTCGGAATTTTGCAGAAGTTGAAGACCTAGACACCTGGCTAAGTCAGCAGGAAGCGATCGCCCCTACCACTCAGGCGAATTAGGTAATTGTTTCAACCTGTCCCCAAATCACCAAATCACCAAATTATGACTACCAAAACCACCAAAAAAGAACCGCCGATCGCCCCTAACGATTCGGCCATGATTGACGAATTTCTAACCAACGTAGAAGACCGCCAATCTGCGGCATTACATGACCTAGAAGCAAGATTAGAAACTATGGGCGATCGGTTCGCCGCTGAAGTTCGCACGATGGTAGAGCGGGGGCTGATAGCAGCGCGGGGAAAAGCATTCAGGGAGATTCAGACGATCGATGTCGGTTTCTTCCTACAAGCCCCAATGGAAATCTTGCCTGGTTCGCAACCAATCCTCACCGAATCACAAGAGGTAAACCAATGATTGATGAATTGAAAGACTCACTCTTAGAAAACCCGACAGGCTTCGCGATCGCCGCCATTTCAGTAGGAGCCGTTGCGATCGGACTATTCCTAGGAATCTCGAAAGGTGGATTAAAAGCATCACCCGCTCAACAGCAACTAGAAGAACAAGCCGAAGCCCAGATGTTCAATGCCAAATCAATAGAAATCGCTAACGCCCGATTTGATGCAGGTTGTGAAGGTGTTTTCTACCTTGCCCCTGGAACGAGTACCTACCAGCCCTTAACCGAGGGTGTAGGCGTTCTGTCCGGTGCCTACTGGCAGAAATGGAACAAGGCCAAAACCAAGCCCTTACCCGCTGCTACCGACTATCTCCCCGCCAAAACAACGGTTTGCGACGCTTACGGGAACGTCGGAATCCTCGCCAAATCACCCAACGGCCCCGCCGTCGTCAGTGACTTGCTGAATACTCCCGATATCAATCGGATTAAGAAA
>JANXNM010000546.1 GCA_025354065.1 Synechococcales cyanobacterium 340R_concoct_173_sub
ATTGTTGAAGAAATTCGCGGTGATATCTAGAGTTTGAATCCTTAGTTCAACTACTTACCCTTAAAGGCGATCGGATAATTCGATCGCCTTTTTTATTTCTGATTAAACTACTATGAGTAAACTAATCTATGAGCTAAATGGGTTCTAGCCGATCGATCGCGCTCAATTTCTTGTGTAGGGGCGTGGCTATCGATATTATTGCTTCCTGTGCTTCTACCTTACGGGCAGACCGATCGTTCAGGATCGATTTAGCTAAAGAATTGGGCTTGGGGTGCGATCGGATGACAAATTTCGTATTTCTACTTTTCGTATTTCTACTTATGATGGAAGGATAGGTGGAAAGATTCTTCTTTTGCCTTAGAGGATCTGCGGACTTTTTCTGCCTATCACGCTCGATTTGGGTAGATATGTGGAAAATCTCCACCTACTAATGGTTAAGTTGCTTAGTCCCTAGGTGGGGGCGCAGCCAAAAGCTCATCTGTATACATTCATGGTTTAGTTGCCCACTAGAATTAGTTTTGGATGCCACAGATCAATTACTTCTCATCTAATGGTTAAAATTTAGAGGAAGAATCGAGATTGCCCTAAAGGAGTGATAGTCTTGTGATACCAAATGTTGAAATTTTGAAGACAGAATTCCGCGAATTTTGTGTAATCCATTTGTATATACGTAATATCAATGATATTTTTGCTGCGGCTACAATTGAGCAGGGAAAATCAGAAAAGAATTTAAGTGGTGAGCGTAGATCGCTTGTTGAAGATTATTACGCCTCCCTAAATTGGGAAAATATGGAGTCGATCCGAAAGTTTGTCAAAGTTTTAGAAAATACATTACTTATAAGTTGGATTGATGATAATGGAAAACAAGAATTACGCTCTCTTTGCGAAAAACATGGTTTCGCAGTAGACAAAGATGGTTATAGAGTTTACCTCACCACTCTGGGAGTAGGCAGCAACGTTAAGAATTTGATTTTTGCAGCGAATGGACTAAAACCAGAGATTATCTTCTCTGATTCAGTCAGCAACGATATTGAAATTGTAAAAAATTCTGCTTATTGTCTCATATATGATCGTCCAATTAAGTCACATGGTCTTCTTTGGAATGAACTTGTTGATTGGTGGAGGGAGAGAGAACAACTAAATGAAGAATCTGACATAGAGGTTAGCAGAAAACTATATGCTCGTTTGCTTCAATCATTGACTTCTAAGCCAGAGAAGTTATTTTGGAAGATTTATTTTAAGAAGTTTTATGAGTCATTCAAAGAGAAACTGCCTGCTCTAATTCCACAAGTTTATTTGCACTATGACCCGTATACACTTAAGCAGTTGCAAGATCAGCGCCGATTGGTGCGCCAACGAATGGATTTTCTGTTTTTATTATCAGATCGAATAAGGATAGTAATAGAAATTGACGGCAAGCAACATTATGCTGAAGAAGATAGAGCCAGTCCCAGGCTATATTCTGAAATGATTGCTGAGGATAGACGACTAAAGCTATCTGGCTATGAAGTGTATCGATTTGGAGGCTATGAACTTAGTAGCGAGAGTGCAGCGGAAATAATAGTAGAGTCTTTTCTTCTCAACCTATTCAAGCGCCATGATTTGATAGCAAACTCACCCTAACACTTCACGGCAGCGGACGGACGAAAACCGCTGGTGCTGAGTTCTAGGTTACCTGCCGCCGCTGCGTTTTGCCGTTATCTTCCATTCCATCAACTAAATACGATCGCCCCAACCCATCTATTCCATTCAAAGTCCCTCTCCTCAATGAAGAGGGACTAAGCCCGATCGCCCCTATCTCACACTCACAAACCGCTCCTTCGCGATCGATCGTAAATGCTCCACATCTTCCCGAC
>JANXNM010000561.1 GCA_025354065.1 Synechococcales cyanobacterium 340R_concoct_173_sub
TATACTGGACATTATTTGAATATCGCGCTGGAGAACTATCCGATGGGTGGGTGATGTTTTGGAGCTTTAACGAAACGATCGGCCCTACATATACAAGACCGATCGAATCCCTTGCTTTCCCTGATTTCGCCGTTACATTGCCCCGCTATTTCCGACGCTGTAGGACGATCGTTCATAGAAATTAATAATTCTTCAGGGAAAACATCTTGTGTTCTTTATGAAATCAGGATAGTATTTGGAATATTTCTGTATATTAAATAGTTATGCGGCTCAAATTAGCAGCAAGGGAGTGCATAAAGCTCATTGATAAGGTGATTAAGAAAAGCTCATGAGCTATGCTGTATCGATATCTGCTAGCAGCAAGTAAATAGCTATTTCGATAAAAAGATGAAAGTTAGAATTACATCACACTTCATCCAACTAATCTCGGATGCAACACTGAAGTCATTTTGGCGAAAGAAACCCCTTCGCAACTTTTTGAGCCAGTGTGGTGTGTCACAATCAGTTCTATCGACTTGGACTGAGGACGAAACCAAAAGAGATTTCCTTGAGCGATTTTTTCCAAAACTCCATGAGACGGAAGCGGGACATCGACTAATTTTAAAAATTGCTCAATGTTTAATGGAGCTAACATCCTTCTCTGACCTGAAGAACTGGGAAGATAGCGATAATATGATTCAGGAAGCTTACAAAGCGGTTGAGCGCCTGAAAAATTTTTATAAAGTTCAGCAAGAAGAGATCGAACAGAAAATCTCTAAGGAAGAAGCTCAAAAGAGATTTCGAGAGCATCAGCAAAGAATAATAGAATCTCAGGAGAGTCTACAAAAGCTTAGTGATAGGTTAAACGAACTCGGAAAAGAGCTTGGGACACAGAAAGCTGGTTACAAGTTTGAAGCCTGGTTTTATGATTTTATGAGATTCTGCGAGATTCTTCATCGTAAACCCTATGTTCAGGATGGCAGGCAGATTGATGGCTCAATCACGATAAAGGACACTACTTATCTTGTTGAATTGAAATTTACAACTTCCCAAGCTGGTGCAGACCAGATTGATATATTCTACAAAAAAGTAACAACAAAAGCGGATAACACGATGGGAATAATAGTCTCTATCTCTGGCTACTCCTCTGTTGCTATTAGAGAAGCATCAAGCGACAAGACACCATTACTCCTTCTTGATTCCGGTCATCTCTACTTGGTGCTTGGTGGCATTATGAGTTTTAGTGATGTTGTTGATCGAGTGAAGCGTCATGCATCACAAACTAGTGAATCCTATTTAAGCGCAAGTACTTTTGGAGGCTAGCGCTACCCTTCTTCAAGGTAAACGGTTGCCGGCCGCATAACAACCCGGTTGAAGCGAGCAGTCTAGAGTCTTCTTGTCTATCGTTTAAGCTGATTGGCAGATGCTCAACCGGAACGTTCTATTTAGGATAGGCCACCGTCACCCCCGCGCCGCCATCGTACTTTTCAGCAGGTTCAAACTTTGCGATCCGATCGTGCCGTTTTAAATAAGCATGAACGCCTTCCTTAAGTTCGCCTGTGCCATGACTAGGACTAATTAAAGTGACTGTGTTTTGGAACGATCGATGGACTGCGATCGATGTTGGAATTTAGAATTGTGAATGGAGAATTGAGGAGGAGGGCGATCGAGCAGAATTTCACTAAGATTGCTAAAATGATCAAT
>JANXNM010000651.1 GCA_025354065.1 Synechococcales cyanobacterium 340R_concoct_173_sub
ATAGCTCGTGACTGTTCCTCCATCAGGATCAGTTGAAGTATTGAAGGAGCCGGGTGGAATATCTGTCGTTGCAGTACCACCAGGGTTAGCTTGAGTTGGGACTGCAACAGCTACGGCGGTGGGCAATTGCTCAATTCCAAAATTAACACCAGTCGTCGTCGTTGAAGTCGGCTGACCACTAACCGGATCAAGTCCACTGACGCTAACCGTTAAAGCCCCATCTGGTGCGCCATCTACAACACCACTCTTATTTTCTCCAGTGGTGACGTAACCAGAAGGCAAAGTACTCGGCACAGCGGCGCTCGAATTAATGACTGGATTAGCGGTCGTGATGACGATTTTGTAAGGTGTATCTGGAAAGCTAGGGATGCTCGTCGCAGCCACACCTGTAAATTTGTACGTGCCATCTGTCGCCGAAACAGGCTTCACCTGAAGAACTACTCCAGCCGAATCTATCAGGACAGCATTGAGTCCACCAGCATTAGTTCCGGCTTCACCATTATCCTGAAGCTGAGTTCCATTGGAATCTTTAAAAACTGTTCCTAAAATACTATGGGTCGCAAAAATACCGCCCCCCGGCATTAAATCAATTCCAGCCTTATTACTATCCGTGTCTACTGTAGTAGTTGAATACGTAGTCCAATCCAGTAGTCCGGATCCAGAGGTGGCAGTGACATCAGTCGGAATAATAGAATAACCATAGATTGTTTGTCCGGCAGTCACGCCTAGGGATCCAAATGAAAAGTAAATACCACCGATTGGTTGATTATGCTGATCTGAGGGTCTCCAATCCGGATCAGATGCATCTTTCCGCATCACTGTATCATTTATAGAATTAAGTCCACCCCACTGAGAAGTAGTCTGCGTTACAACGTTTCCATAGGAAGTAGGAGTACCAAAGCCATCGATTGCCGTTATTGCAGCAATTTTTACATTATCATTCTGACCTCGCTCCAAAACGATAAATCCAATGTCATCGATCTGGGTTGGGTCACTCGGAGCTTTAAGTCCAGCAGGAGTCACAAAATCAACTCGTTCAATATTGCTAACGTTTCCTGCACCACTTGTTGCATAATTGACAAAAGTGTTGTCCGTACCTCTATTAATCGTTTGACTTCTAAGAATCGTCTCCATATCAGTAGCGTATGAGGAGATCAATGAATTATATGGGCTGCTGCCGCTATTCTCAAAAAATGCAATCTGTCTATTTTTACCTAAAAAAGTAGAATCGTTATTCCGACGGATGTAGATGTTAGTGACTAATCCGCTGAAATTGAAAGTCTTAGAAGTTCCTCCAACCGTTGCTTGAAATGTTTTGATATAACGATCATTGGATGCCGTAACTCCAAAGTTCAAGGTAATTGATGCATTTGCTGTCCCAACATTGGTCGGACTAGCGATCGTAGTATTGAATGTCTTGGTGGTCCCGGTCTTGTAGGGAGCATTAATTGATGTTATTGGGACAGGAGGCAAAGCAAACGCAGCTTGCATCATTATGGGACAAAGGCCGATCGCCCCCGCTAATCCACCCACTATCGAACCTACACCAAAATTCTGCATTCGTCTTAATGCCCGAGCAAATGTAGATTGCCGATCGGAATTACTGGAGAAAATGGAGATTTTAGGAGTAGGAATCTTCATGACACTTGTTGGAGGCTAAAGTAAACAATTGGATAATAGATTTAAACTTATTACCAAAGTTGCGGCGGACGAATTAGAGGGCGTAACGGTGGCTCGATCGTAGGAACCACAAGCGGCTCGACAGGAGCTATGGGCGGTGCTTCATCTTGAATACCAGTGAGTTTACGAATCACCACAGGCCGACTCATTTCTGAAGTTCCAAAGTTGTCTGTCGTTACCGTTGCCGCTAACCGATCGCCGGGTTGGAGATCTTTCAAAATTACCGAGAATTTGTTTTGTGAGTCCGATCGGACTGAGGCAATTTTCGTCGCTGAATTCAACGAGTTAACGGTCAAATCACAATTAGCAGGAATTTTATAAATATCCACATCAGCATTAGGCAACGTAGTTCCAGAGAATTCAACGGTCCGATCGATCGGACTCAAAAAGAACTCATTACTAATCAATTCTGGAGCATTAATTCCACCATTACCCGTTTTCTCACCCCGTTCACGACTATCCGTAATCCGATTGATGCCATCACCATTTTGATAATCCCTAGGATTAGTATTAAT
>JANXNM010000652.1 GCA_025354065.1 Synechococcales cyanobacterium 340R_concoct_173_sub
ATAGCTCGTGACTGTTCCTCCATCAGGATCAGTTGAAGTATTGAAGGAGCCGGGTGGAATATCTGTCGTTGCAGTACCACCAGGGTTAGCTTGAGTTGGGACTGCAACAGCTACGGCGGTGGGCAATTGCTCAATTCCAAAGTTCAAATTCGTAATATTAGCGGCGGCAACTATAATTGCAATTTTGCTATCAGGGGTCGCAGGCGTTGTCTCTACCGTGCCGCTTAGATTTTCACCTGTGGTTATCCAATTGGTTGGAAGGGCGATCGTAGGCATAATTCCACCCACCAATGCTGTGGATGTTGTGAGAATCACGGTGTAGTTACCTGGGACGACATTTCCAAAAGTATAGGTTCCGGTTGCAGAAACCGACGTCACTCCATAAACTGTGTTACCCGTCACATCAAATAGAACGGCATTGAGAGCGAGGGTACTACCATTCACCAGTGGCTCTGCTCCATCTTGCAGTTTATTACCACTCACGTCATTAAAGACATTGCCAGACACCGTGTACTTAACAACAGGTAAAGGATTTCTACTAAAAATCCCTCCTCCTGCAACCATATCAAACCCACCACCTCCTCCTAAATCGGTTGTATTTGGATAGTTCGAGATACTCGTTGAGTTCATCTGGGCAGCAGTGCTGGGACCATCTATAGGAGACAATAGGGAATAACCATAGATAGTTTGGTTGATCGCGATACCCAAACTACGAAGGGAAACAAAATACCCACCGATCGTTTGAGTAGTAGTATCTACAGGATGAAGATTATCCGGAATAACGGCTTCACTAGACTCCAAGCGCGTCACGACATAGAAAAAATTACTATTTCCACCATTAATGGTCGTAGGGGTACTAATCGCAGATGTCCTTGGATTTCCAAAAGTACTTGCTGAACCAGATGCTAAGGTTAGAATGGGAGCAATTTTATAGCTATCATTTGAACCTCGATCCATCACGACGAATCCAATATCATCTAATTCAGCATTAGTAGTAGGAGTAATACCGTCAGTGATAATATAATCGACCCTCTCAACGTTATTATAATTCTTGGCATTGCTTACTGCTGAGAAAGTATTTGCAAATATATTATCAGAACCTCTATTGATCGCCTGATTCAATAACGCAGTTTCCATAGTAGAGACTGCACCAGGGAACATTTTAAAGTCTCCTACAGTAGGTGGTTCTGCCTTTGTTATGGAAGAATTACCCTGAAAGTAGATAAGCTGCCTGTCTCCCATAACGTTTAGATTATTCAATCGATTAATGACAACTTTATTAGACAATTTTCGGAAAGTATAGGTTCCCAAACTCGTCGTGACGCTATTGATATTTAAGTCATTCGAGGAACCTGTTCCAAAACTAGTCATAGTAGGTTTACCGCAGGTTCCAACATGTGCGTCACAAGGAAGTGAAGTCGTCGTCGTAAATGACTGATTGGTCGCAGCAGTGGGGGTCGCAGTCACGTTTGTAATTATAGATTGAGCTGAGGCTGTTTGTTGAACACTGAAACTTCCTCCGATCGCTAGTATCCCGACCAGACCTGCTCGTAGTCCGATCGCCCCCGCTAATCCACCCACTATCGAACCTACACCAAAATTCTGCATTTGTATTAATGCCCGATCAAATATAGATTGCCGATCGGAATTACAGGAGGAAATAGAAGTTTGGGGAGTACGAATCTTCATGACAGTTGTTGGAGGCTAAGGTAGACAATTGGATAGTGGATTTGAAACTATTACCAGAGTTGCGGCGGACGGATTACAGGGCGCAGCGGTGGCTCGATCGTAGGAACCACAAGCGGCTCGACAGGAGCTATGGGCGGTGCTTTATCTGGAATACCAGTGAGTTCACGAATCACCACAGGCCGACTCATTTCTGAAGTTCCAAAATTGTCTGTCGTTACCGTTGCCGCTAACCGATCGCCGGGTTGGAGATCTTTCAAAATTACCGAGAATTTGTTTTGTGAGTCCGATCGGACTGAGGCAATTCTCGTCGCTGAATTCAACGAGTTAACGGTCAAATCACAATTAGCAGGAATTTTATAAATATCCACATCAGCATTAGGCAACGTAGTTCCAGAGAATTCAACGGTCCGATTGATCGGACTCAAAAAGAACTCATTACTAATCAATTCTGGAGCATTAATTCCACCATTACCCGTTTTCTCACCCCGTTCACGACTATCCGTAATCCGATTGATGCCATCACCATTTTGATAATCCCTAGGATTAGTATTAAT
>JANXNM010000700.1 GCA_025354065.1 Synechococcales cyanobacterium 340R_concoct_173_sub
CCCAAGGACTTAGACATTTTTACGCCGCCGACGTTGACCATGCCGTTATGCATCCAGTAGCTGGCGAGCTGTTTACCTGTGGCGGATTCGGATTGGGCGATTTCGTTCTCGTGATGGGGAAACGTCAAGTCGCCGCCACCGCAATGGATATCAATGGAGTCACCGAGACGATCGCGCACCATGGCCGAGCATTCAATATGCCATCCCGGACGACCCTTGCCCCAAGCGGATTCCCAATAGGGTTCATCTGATTTCGCCGCTTTCCACAAGGCAAAGTCAAAGGGATCTCTTTTTTTCGATTCTTCCCCATTTACCCGGCCACTTGCCCCAGCTTCCAAATCCTCTAGTTTGCGGCCAGAAAGTTTGCCGTAATCCGATTTACTTCGTACGGAATAATAGACATCACCTTGGGATGTATAGGCTGAACCTTTGGCCTCCAATTCGTGAATTAAGCGCTTTATTCCATCGATCGTATGGGTGGCTCGGGGATATTCATCCGCACGACGAATATTTAGCCGATCCATATCGTCAAAGTAGGCCGCAATATATTTTTCAGAAATCGCATCCATAGAGGAATTTTCTTCACGGGCACGCTTTAGAATTTTGTCATCAATGTCAGTAAAATTCTGCACATAACGCACGCCATATCCACGCCATTCTAGATAACGCCGCACCGTATCCCAGGCGATGTACGATCGGGCATGACCCAAATGGCAATAGCCATAGACCGTCACGCCACAGCAATAAATTTTGACCTGATGCTCTTCAAGTGGAATGAAAGCAGATTTTTGGCGGGTCAGAGTGTTGTATATCGTGAGTGGCATGGCGTGAAGCTCGTTAAGAATGACGAGATGTGGAGGACGACTTTGTATCTAGGGCTTGTCTTTTGGATTGTGTATCTAGACTGATCTGTCTAGCTGAGAGGGATTTGCGATAAACTGATAAAGGAGCCTGATCGAAGCTCAAGATAAAAGTTTAGATTAGTCTACCGTTTTTCACGCCTCACCGAATTGTCGGAGCACCTCCATGACCCCCACCACCGCACCGTCCACCTCTTCCACGATGAATGTTCCAAAAACGGGGCTTCCGGTTACGATTATTACCGGATTTTTGGGCAGTGGAAAAACCACGCTTCTGAACCACATTTTGACCAATCAACAAGGCATTAAGACGGCTGTGTTGGTGAATGAGTTTGGAGAAATCGGTATTGATAATGAACTAATTGTCAATACGAGCGACGATAATACTATGGTTGAGCTGAGCAAT
>JANXNM010000714.1 GCA_025354065.1 Synechococcales cyanobacterium 340R_concoct_173_sub
CAGTATGAAGCTTGGCAGGCTTGCTATCTGGACTTTTATCGCACCAGTCTTCGATCGCCCGTACTCGAAACTTTACAGGACGATTCCGCCAACGATTTACAGCCAGATTTATCCTCTAATAAGCTACGAGGCCGGATAAAAGATAGTGGAACCTTATCTGCGGTCCCGATCGATTACCGATCGCGATTAGTGTCGGCTGAGGCTAGATTTTTAGCTGAATTTTATGACTGGTTAAAGAGTCGAGAATTATTGGAAATCCGATCGAAAATTGCTTCATTAGCTTCATTGGGAACAGAATCCGATTTATTTTTGACCTGTGAACCCTTAGCCTTAGCCCGATTTCCCTGGGAAGTTTGGGAAATTTTGGGCGAATTTGGTCAGCGATCGAACGTTCGTATCATTCGGACTCCAGCTAACCTGCGTCACGAAGTTACCCCACATCCGCGATCGGGAAAAATGCGGATATTAGTTATTTTGGGCGATGAGACGGGATTAAGTTTTCAGTCTGAAATTACCGCCCTGAGATCCTTGGAGCGGTTCGCGAATGTCCACTTTGAAGGCTGGCGGGTTGGACAATCGATCGCTGGATTAAAAGAACGCATTGCCCAGCGATTAGTGGATCCAGAGGGCTGGGATATTTTATTTTTTGCGGGACATAGTAATGAATCGATTCTGACAGGCGGGGAGTTGGCGATCGGGCCGCAGACTTCGATTTTTTTACGGGAAATTCAGCCACAACTCTTAAAAGCAAAAGCAAACGGGCTGCAATTTGCAATCTTCAATTCGTGCAAAGGATTGGATCTAGCGAATACCTTGATTGATTTGGGGTTGAGCCAAGTTGCCATCATGCGCGAACCGATTCATAACAGTGTGGCTCAGGATTTTTTGATTCAATTTATTCAGCATTTAACCCAAGATAACGATCGCGCCCAAAGGACCGTGTACGACGCGCTGCATCATGCCTGCGAATATCTAAAACTCGATCGCAATCTTACCTATCCATCGGCTTACTTTATTCCGTCATTTTTCTGCCATCCCGAGACATTACCCTTCACACCACGAGTTTTGAGCATGGGCCACCGAGTCCGGGCCTTGCTGCCGAGCCGTCGTCAGACTATTGCACTGGGAGCCATTTTATTGGCAACAACGGTCGCGCCACTCCAAGATCTATTGCTGGATGGGCGGTTGATGGTCCAATCGATTTACCGTCAAGCTACTGGACAAATTCCAAACGATCGGCCC
>JANXNM010000715.1 GCA_025354065.1 Synechococcales cyanobacterium 340R_concoct_173_sub
ATTTTGTATTGTTATTGTTCTTAACCGCCCCGTTTGGGTAGATGGTATAAAGCCTCTAGACTTGATAGCAGTCCGAATCTAGCTTAAATAGTTCCAGTATTAAAATTATGTAAGTTAAAAGGGAGGCCCGATCGGAGTCTCCTTTTTAGTCTATGAATATTTAGTCGATTGATTTTTATTGGAATAAGTAGAGCGATCTTAACTTGATACTGACTGCGGGACGATCGCCCATTCTGTATACTGGATCCCTATTCATGCTTTATAGATAATGAGGTTGGTCGCCGTGGCGGTTGCAGTTGAACGATTAATCACAACAGACATCCATCGTCCGGCTCGGTATTTGGGCAACGAACTCGGGGTAGTCCATAAAGATTGGGACAGTGCAACCGTTCGCTGGGCTTTGACTTACCCCGAAATCTACGAGGTTGGCTCCTCCAATCTGGGGCATATCATCCTCTATAGCATTATCAATACTCAGCCTCGCCAACTGTGCGATCGGTCCTATTTACCAGCAGGGGATCTTGCTATTAGACTCCGGGACACAAATACGCCACTATTTGCGGTTGAGTCAAAACGATCGTTATCTGACTTTGATATTTTAGGATTTAGCTTGTCCTATGAATTGGGGGCGACCAATATTTTAGAAATGCTAGATTTGGCTCAGATTCCTCTGATGTCTCGCGATCGTCAGTCGGGTACCTATCCACTTATTTTTGCAGGAGGCCAAACTGCAACCTCAAACCCCGAACCCTATGCCGATTTTCTGGACTTTATTGTCATGGGCGACGGCGAAGAACTATTACCGGAAATTGGACTGGTGCTAGAAGAGGCGAAACTTGCGGGATTAGCCCGTGTCGATTTGTTGCTGGATTTGGCGCAGGTTCCTGGTGTTTATGTACCTATGTTCTATGACTCGAATTCTGACGGTTCTGTGACGCGAAATCGGGATGATGTGCCAAGGCGAATTCTGAGACGGGTGGCGACTCCCATTCCGGCCTATTCGATTGGTCTTGTGCCCTATGTTGAGACGGTTCACGATCGGCTCACAATTGAAATTCGTCGAGGTTGTACGCGGGGCTGTCGGTTTTGTCAGCCGGGAATGTTGACCCGTCCAGCGCGTGATGTGGCTCCGGAAGAGGTGGTGGAATCGATTGAAACGGGAATGCGATCGACGGGGTATAACGAATTTTCGCTCCTTTCCTTGAGCTGCTCTGACTATCTGGCGCTGCCAGCAGTGGGCGTGGAGATTAAAAATCGGTTGCAGGGCGATAACATTTCCTTGATGTTGCCCAGTCAGCGGGTCGATCGGTTTGATGAAAATATTGCAAATATTCTAGGTGGAACTCGTCAAGGAAGTCTGACTTTTGCACCGGAAGCCGGAACCCAGCGAATGCGAGACATTATCAATAAAGGGCTGACCAACGAAGAACTACTGCGGGGCATCAAAACTGCTTGGGAACAGGGCTGGACGAAGATCAAGCTGTATTTCATGATTGGGTTGCCGGGGGAAACGGACGCGGATGTAGTGGGGATTGTAGA
>JANXNM010000716.1 GCA_025354065.1 Synechococcales cyanobacterium 340R_concoct_173_sub
CCATTTCATCCCAATTACTCAAGTCATCAACAGGAATTGACAATCGTCGAATATCAAACGATCGTTCTAAATTAGGGATTTGAGAGCTGAGGAGTTTCCCGGTGCCATCCATTCCTGGTAAATAGACAAATAAAGGTAACTCGGGTTGGGGATTTTGAGGTGGTAGAAAGTGAATGAATTGATTGGCTGCCATGAGTTGATTGAGTTGAATAAGCTAGTTTAGCCGATCGGTCTAGAATGATTGTTGCAGTAGTTGTTGAATGTCCTGATGACATTGTTCTGTTAGATCCCTAATCCAGTGCAATGCTTTGCGCCCATGATAATCGGGTTTCTGGGCCAAGCTCACGGGAATCGGCGTTCCAATGTTTACTTTAACTTGACCATATAATACCAAGGGATGCCAATCTGGTCGATCGAATAGTGGTTCGGATGGGTCAAATAATTGTAGCCAACGCACAGGAAATAAACTAGTATTCAGTTCATTACGAGCGGCGATCGCAACGGGTAAAATGACTAGATTTTCCACAGGAGTGCGCAGGGCTAAATGGGCAAATCCCCGCTGAAATTTATTAATGGAATTAGGAGTTGTGGTTTTCACCATAGGCTGAGCGCCTTCAGGAAAAATCCCAATAGTTTTGTGATTGAGCAGCAGACGACTGGCACGATCGAAGAAATTATTATGCGGCTGTTTGGGTTTGTCTAAGGGCAAAAAGCCGAGTTGATTGATCAGTTCGTTCATCAGTGGAACTTGTCCCATGTAGTGATGGCAAGCGAAATGAATGGGGGTATTAAGGGCCGACATCAGAATTGCCGCATCCATCATACTGCGATGATTACTAACGACTAGCGTGGCACAATTGTTCGGCATCTGATCCCGGCCCACAATAGAAAGTTCAGTTCCCAGTGTCCATAGAAACTGTTGTGAGACTGATAAGGGATTCGGGGGGAATTTTAAAAAATCAACAAACAAATCAATAACTCTAAAATTTTAAATAAATTGTACCCTTATTATAGTTGTTTAGAGACCGTCAGTCAGCGCTAATTTATGTTGCTACAGCCGTGTTGTCCCTGTGGAAGCCAAGTTTGTTATCCAGATTGTTGTGACGTATACTTGCGCGGGAGCACCATTGCCCCCACGGCTGAAGCCTTAATGCGATCGAGATATAGTGCTTACAGTAAGGGTGATGTTGAGTATTTAATCCAAACTCAATATCCAAAAAAACGCAAAAAAACCGATCGACAAATGCTGTTGAAAACCATTCAAAATACCTGCTGGATGGGTCTTACAATATTAAAAACTCAGAAAGGTGGAGTGAACGATCGGCGGGGTATTGTTGAATTCGCAGCACTTTATAGAGGATTGGAATTAATCGATCGAGTCTATCAATTGCATGAACGATCGCGATTTATAAAAGAAGATGGTATTTGGTTTTATCAAGATGGAGATAGTTTACCGCCCATACAACTCAAATGAAAAATGTAGTAGCAATTTATGGAGTTAGATTATTCGGCACAATGTCGATGATGACCCGATCGTCAGATTCATTACCACCGCTAACAGTTATATCTTGACTATTTAGATTGCCCTTAGCTGTTTTACCCACTAATTTTGCCGCAGGGCTAGCCTGACGATAAACAACATTACCTTCGGCTTCAAAGGTTTGACTATCTAGAAACCAAGTGAGCCGATCGGTAGCAATAGTGGATTGATTTTTTTGACTTGAGCCTTTGACATTTTGATTCAAATAAGCAATGCGTTCTTTAAGCTTTACTTCACCCCGATCGCCGCTGATCGTCACTTGGTCTACAGGACTAAAGGCAGTCATGGGTTTTGCGGCCATGACAATTTCCTTTTTGGTATCCCAACTGAGTTCTTGACCTGTAATTTTCAGATCGGGTTTAGCGACTGCAATATCAACATTAGTTTCCAGTTTCGCCACATTTGTTTTGAGATTGTAAGAGCCTTTGTCCGCCTTTGCTCGATCGACAATTCCTTTCTCTGGTGTCCGCTCAATTGCGATCGGTGAATTGCTTTCAATTGTTTCGGGTTCGAGAAGCCAAGTTAATTTTTCAGTTTGAAGGTTAAGTTTTTGTTCCTTGACATCTGCAACTATTTTCCCCGACAGATTCGCTTGACGTTTACGACTAAAATACTGACCTTCTTTGGCTTCTAGTTTAATTTTCTTATGGGTTGCCGTGAATTTATTCTTGATGGCCATTAAGTCTTCTTTGGGCTTCCATTCCATCTCGTTCCCCTTCAGCTCCACGCCATCTTTTAGCGCTATGGCTACAATGTTTTCTCTGAGCATCAAAACTTTTCCGTCGCCTAGAATTGATCCTTTTTTGGCCGAAATTTTAAAGGCGGGCTTGCCATCTTGATACAGTTCTCCGCTTAGATCGAGAATCTCGCCTTCTTTTTTGTCGCGGTTATAGGTCGCTTTTTTGGCTTTGAGTTTCCACAGTAACTGCCCATCATCTCCGGCTTGTTCTAAGACTAGATCCTCCAATTTCAAACTGGGATCAATCAATCCCGCATCGCCGCCTGAACTCGATTTCAATCCATTCTGTTTGGGTTGAAAGATCCAATAGAAACAGCCAGCGATCGCAGCTACTAGCGTCACTCCTGCAATGATTCGTCCCGGTCGGCCCAAAAATTTCAACTGAATTCGACTCCACACATTATACGAATAAAAAATTAGTCAAATGAAAAAACAGACCCCAGAACTAGGAGATTCTAGCTACGCGATTTGCGTACTTCCTAATCTTACAGTCTGTCTCTAATTAATCCCTCTAGCTGAGACTAGTTGTCTTGTTCTACCGCAACGCCTGCTGTGGACAGCGGACGGTAGGTGTAGGGACGTTGAGTTTTCTGAATGTCTTCTTTAACCGTGTCCAGATCAATATATCGATCGGCCACATTTATTAAACTATCACTCGTCATAGATCTTAGGCTTACCACTTCAACCCGAACCCCACGATAGCTCACGGCATTGACGGCATAAGCCAAGTCTCCATCCCCGCTAACCAACACTGCTGTGTCATAAGAACCCACAAGCGACATCATATCGACCGCAATCTCAACATCCAGATTAGCTTTCTTTGAGCCATCGGGAAGCTGAACTAGATCTTTTGAAATGACACGATAGCCGTTGCGTCGCATCCACAATAAGAAACCCTGCTGCTTTTCATTGGTTCGATCGACACCTGTGTAGAAAAATGCTCTCAACAAACGAGATCCACCCGTTAGACGACAGAGCAGTTTGGTGTAGTCGATTTCAATTCCAAGCTGTAGGGCAGCGTAGAAAAGATTTGAGCCATCAATGAAAATAGCGATTCGGCCACGGTTTTCAAGAATATGCTCGGGTGAGAACATAGACTCATGCTCAGTGGAAAGACTATGATTATTTAACACTTAATTATGCCTCTGTTATTATTCAGACGTTTTAATGGATGAGACAGTTGAGAGCAATTCAGTTCTCGTATATTCCATCCATCATATGCCTGTTACAAATGTTCATTCATTATGAATGCCGAATCTACAGATTTAGTACAGATTCAACAACGATCGGGAGTTCAAGTTTCTGAAAAACGGGTTGAGCATTTCCTAAGATTTGCATTGATTCGAGTATTCCCCAAGTCGAATGGGTGAGGAATACATTCGATACATCTATTAAAAGAGCGTCATTGAAGTTAATACTGTATCCCAATTGCTGATAGATACGAGTGCTGATATTTGGGACGATCGGTGCAAGTAAATAAGCGGCTAATCGAACAGATTCTAGAATGGCATAAGTAACCTGTTCAGCATCTTTATGTTTCTGCGCCTCGGTCTTACCAAGTTTGTAAAGTGTCCAAGGTGCTTGCTCATCAATGTAGCGATTCCCCAGCCGAACTAGCTCTAGCACTGCTTCACAGACATCATGGAACGCGAGGGCTTCGTAGGATGCTGTCACCCGATCCCCTAAATCCGATCCCATTATTTTCAATGGATTAGTCTCAGGAATATCTGCGCCACTGAGATTTGGGACGGCCCCACCACCATTTTTAATCGCAGGTTTCAACGTCCGGTTTAGCAAATTGCCTAAATCATTGGCTAAATCAGCATTAAGAATATTTACAAATCGTGTTTCTTCAAATGATCCATCTTGACCAAACTTAATCTCTTTTAAGAAGTAGTATCGCATTGCGTCACTTCCGTAACGATCGAGCAACAAATCTGGATTGATTGCATTCCCGCTACTTTTTCCCATTTTCACTCCATTATCTAAGAAAAATCCATGACCAAAAACTCGTCTTGGTAAAGCCAATCCGGCAGACATCAACATCGCGGGCCAATATACGGCATGAAAACGCAAAATGTCCTTTCCAATGATGTGGGTGTGGTGGGGATACCAGTGTTTGGTGGCATTGGCTAAGGTTGGCGCATCGTCTTCATCTAGAAGTGCTGTCAAATAACCGAGCAGTGCATCAAACCAGACATAAATTACATGATTGGGATCTTCTGGAACAGGGAATCCCCAATCAAAATTGACCCGAGAAATCGAGAAATCGCGTAACCCTTGTTTGACGAAATTTATGACTTCATTGCGGCGAGTGTCGGGCTGGATAAACTCTGGCCGATCGGTATAGAGGGCTTCGAGGGCTGTTTGGTAATTTGATAACCGAAAGAAGTAGTTTTCCTCATCCCGCCATTCGACTTCTTTAGTGACGTGGATGTTGCAGCGCTTGCCGTCTAGTAGATCTTTTTCGTCTTTGAATTCTTCACAGGAGACGCAGTAATAGCCTTTTTGTTGACTGAGATAAATATCACCTTTTTCCCAGACGCGCTGAAAAAACTCGCGCACAATGGCGGCATGGCGTTCGTCTGTGGTGCGGATGAATCGATCGTACTTAATATCTAGCCGCTCCCACAGCGCTTTAAAAGTACCGACAATCTCATCACAATGGGCTTGAGGCGTGCGGTTATTTGCCTCTGCTGTGCGCTGAATCTTTTGGCCATGTTCGTCGCTGCCCGTGATAAACCGAACCTCAACCCCTCGCATTCGCTGAAACCGGGCAATAGCGTCGGTAGCGATCGTTGGGTAAGCGCTGCCAATGTGGGGCACGTCGTTGACGTAAAACAGCGGCGTTGTGATGGCGAACGGTGCTTTTGTGGGGGTTGGAATGGCAGGTGATGAGGAAGTCATAGTGACGATCAAACAAGCTCATGGTTGAGCAGAGATTAACCGCCACATTTTAACGCGGCTTGCGTTGACTTTAACCCCGCTTACGTTAACTTCGTGCCCAATTATTGTCTAAATTAGATCGGGGATCTAAATTTAAATAGGGGATCTGAATTTAAAGATAGTGCTTTAATTCAGGGTCTGCTTGTAGGGTTTTTAGGACTTGTTTGATGTCTTGGGTTCGGTCTTTTTTGACAATCAATGTAACCTTGCCATCTCGCACAATCACTACATCATTCAGACCGATCGTCACAATCAGATCGTCCTCTTGGGTGGAATATAGCAGCGCGCCTTGGGTGTCGAGACCCACATGTCTGGCGACTTCGACATTGGGTTTGTCGGTTTTGAGCAGGCGTTCGATCGCACCCCAATCTCCCAAATCGTCCCAGGCAAAGGTGACGGGCAAGACGGTGGCTTTTTGGGTTGGTTCCATCAGGGCATAGTCAATACTCTTTTTGGGAAGCTCACTGTAGGCTGCAATTCCTTTTGTTTCTAAGGGTTCCAAAATCTCTGGGGCATAGCGCCGAATTTCCTCTAAAGCTACTTTGCCTTGGAACACAAACATCCCGGCATTCCAGCTATATAACCCAGTTTTGATAAAGGCTTCAGCGGTTTCCCGATCGGGCTTTTCTGTAAATCGATCGACCTTGTAGGCTGGGATTCCCTGGGGTGACTGAACTTCGGTTGGTAATAATTCTCCTTGAGCAATGTAGCCGTACCCCGTGGATGCAAATGTGGGCGTGATTCCTAGGGTGACGATCGTTTCCGACTTGAGAGCAACATGACGAGCTGCTTCTAGAGTCTGTACAAATTTTTCGGGTTCCGTAATCCAATGGTCTGCTGGAAAAAATGCCATTACGACCTCTTCTCCGTAGCGCTTGACCACTTCCAAGATGCTCCACGTTACCGCCGGAGCCGTGTCTCGTCCTTCGGGTTCGACTAAGAGATTGGCTTCCGGTAACTCTGGTAACTGCTCTCGGACTCCATCGGCTAAGTGGGCGGATGTGATGACCCAAAGATTTTCCCAGCCTTGGGCCGGAACTAGCAATCGATCGGCGGTGGTTTGGAGCAAGCTCAGGCCGCTACCATCTAGACTCAGAAACTGTTTCGGACGATCGAGACGGCTTAGGGGCCAGAAGCGTTCGCCTTTTCCGCCAGCTAAAATAATAGAAACTAGGGGCTGTGAAGAATAGGATGATGTCATAGGAGAGGGTTTAGAAGTTTCGGGGGTGAGGTAGTTTGAGTTGACGATGCTAGTTGATAATACCGAGAGGATAATTGTCAAAGGTTAAGCAACTATGAACAGGGTCGGTCTGATACTATCTGTACGATCGCATAGAACATTCTGCTTGTGGGTTATTCGGCACCACAATTTGCGGCAAATTTGCTAGTTTGTAAAGAGATTTAGAAGAAGCCTTATCCTTTCCTGAACCATAATTTATGACTTCGATTGCTCAAAAAATGTCTAAACAGATAGTTCAGTTCCAATCGCGTTTTGGTCCGTTTTTAATGAAAGGTATAGTTTTTGGGCTGAGTGCTGGTTTGTCGGCGACGATCGGATCTTTTATTGCGGTGACGATGCCGATGCCGGGTGGGATTGGGCCGCGTGAAGGTCAGCGATTGTTGGGCGATTTATTTAGAAATGGCTTCCGCTATCAAGTTAAGCGTCCGGTGAATGTATTGGTGATGGGTATCGATCGGGTGGCGGGTGCGAAGCTGGGCAGTGAGGAAATGTTCAGCGGCAATAGTGATTCTATTTTGTTACTACATATTGACCCAAAACAGTCTGGCATGAGTCTCCTGTCGATTCCCCGTGATACTCAAGTTGAGATTCCTAATCTTGGTTTGACAAAAATAAATCAAGCTAATCCATCCGGTGGGCCAGCGCTGCTAAATCAAGTTATTTCTGATAATTTTGCTGGAGTGCCGATCGATCGTTATGTCCGGTTTAGCACTGATGCCTTTCGAGAATTGATTAATCAAGTGGGCGGCGTTGAGGTGACTGTGCCAACAGATATGGTTTATGAGGACAATACTCAAAAACTTTCGATTAATCTCAAGCAAGGGCGGCAACTATTGGATGGGAATAAGGCGGAACAATTTGCGCGGTTTAGAAATGATGCTCTTGGGGATATTGGCCGAATTCAACGTCAACAGGTGTTGTTAAAAGCGCTGCGTGAGAAGTTTAGTAGTCCGTTCGTGATTGCCCGTATGCCAGGAATTATTCAGGCTATGCAACCTTACATTGATACTAATTTGACGTTAGAGGAAATCTCGGCATTGTTTAATTATGGTGTGGGTGTTGATCAAAAAGCAATTAAAATGGTGTTGCTTCCTGGGCGTTTTAGTGGGGATAAGGAGTTTCAATCGAGCTATTGGATTATGGAGCCGGATGCCCGCGATCGTATTATGAAAGAGTATTTTAATGTGGGCGCGGGTCAAGCGGATGGAACGACTGCTCCACTGCGAATTATTATTCAAAATGCTTCCAATAATCCTAATGCGGCCCAAACTATTGCAATGCAGCTTGGTAAGGCGGGCTATGAAAATGTATCTGTGAGCGATGACCGATCGGAACAACAAACCCAAACCCAAATTATTGTTCAAGGTGGCCAAAATCAAGCGGCGGAATCTATTCAACACATTATAGGAATTGGTATCGTAGAATCGAGTTCTATTGGAGAATTAGAGTCTGATATTACGCTCCGAATTGGTAATGATATGGGGCGGCAAAAGCTATAAAATTTGGCGTTTCTGAAAAAGGTGTTGAAATTTAGAATGGTTTTCCAGTACTACAGAAATGTTACTCAACAAAAATCGGCAGACTGATACAAAACTCAGTCCCTTGACTTGACTGACAGCCAACCTCCAGTCCACCACTATGTTTCTCCAATACAATTTGACGGGCGATCGCCAATCCTAATCCTGTACCCTTGCCGACCCCTTTGGTGGTGAATAAATGGTCAAAAATCCTAGCTCTTATGTCCTCAGGTATCCCTTTGCCATTGTCATGAATACGGATTTCGACGGTGTTTTGCTCCGTTAGGGCGGTTTTAATCGTGATGATTTGAGGATTTGCTTCTAGGTCAGTAAAGGTAGACTGTTGGGCGATTTCATCAAACATATCGATCGCATTAGCCAGAATGTTCATAAATACTTGGTTGAGTTGGCCAGAGAAACATTTAATCGATGGCACCTCCCCATAATCTCGATGCACTTGAATTTCAGGGCGGTTCTCGTCGGCTTTGAGTCGATATTTGAGAATCAGCAGAGTGCTGTCAATCCCTTCATGCAGATTGGCGCTGACTTTGTATTCTGTATCTGCACGGGAGAAGTTTCGGAGGCTGGTAGTAATGCCTTTAATGCGATCGGTGGCTCCCGTCATCGAGTTCAATAGTTTGGGTAGATCTTTACTCACAAATTCCAGGTCAATCTCTTCCGCATTATCTTGAATTGCTGCGACGGGATTCGGACAATGCTGTTGATAGAGTTCTAGATGTCCCATCAAATCTTGGGTATACTCTTTAAGATTGTTAATGCTGCCATTGAGGAAGCCGATCGGATTATTGATTTCGTGGGCGATCCCAGCAACTAGATTGCCCAATGCGGACATTTTTTCGCTTTGAATCATTTGTAATTGGGTATCTTTAACTTTTCCTAGGGCTTGTTCTAAATCTTGTGATTTTTGTCGCAGATGAGATTCTGAAATTTGTAGCGCTATTTCCGTTTGTTTACGGTCTAATCCTAAGGAAATTTCATAGGCCGTCATTGCTAACGCATCCAAGATAGAAGTCTCAAGCGGGCGATGCGCAAAGAGTGCAATCACCCCTAAAAGTTGATCATCCACGAGCAAGGGGTAGCCAGCAAAGGAAACCATTCCCTCAGATGCGGCCCAAGCTTTATTTCCGACTCGTGGATCATTCAACACATCATTGGTTAGATGGGGGAGGCGCTCTTGGGCAATTAGTCCAATCTTGAACTGCCCGATCGGAACCCGACTATGATCCCCGTTTAGGTGAGTGTAAAGTCCAGCACTAGCCTGTAACTCTAAGATATTCCCATCTCCACTCACAGTCCAAATTCGTGCAAAAGCTACGTCTAGATACTCTACGACAATCTCAGTGGAACGTTGAAGCATCTCTTGAAGTGTACCGCTCCGAGTTAAATTTGAGTCGATCGCAGATCTAAAGGTCAGCAACGAGGTTTGTTCTTGTAACTGCTGAAATTTCTGTTGTTCTAATTGATAAAGCCGAGTATTTTCTAAAGAAATCGCCGCTTGGCTTGCCAGAATGTTTAAGGCTAGGAGACGATCGCTCGTAAATACATTACTTACTAAACTATTTTCTAAGTATAAAATTCCTATTAAATTTCCTTGATTAAGAATTGGTAAGCTCAAAATACTTTTGGGCTGATATTGATAGAGATAATCATCAATAATTCCGGGTAAATCGGTCGTGAGATTGTTGATAATAACTGTTTCTGAAGTATTTTTGATGTACTGTATTAGCCTGATTGGGACAGTCGAATTGTTTTCTAAAGGGACTGATTCTAAGATGGTTTCTTGGAGGTTAGCGATCGCTCGGACTTGCCATTGATTATTTTGACAGAGGAGCAATACACAGCGATCGCCCCCTGAGGTTTTTAGCATTGTTTGGGTCAGGATTTGGAGCAATCCATCTAGATCAATCGTCCTAGAGATAGCTTGGGAGACTTGCAACAGAGCTGTTGAGTCTAGAACTTGGTTCAAACTATGGCTAGAGGAGCTTTTGTTGGAAGCAGTTTTACTAGTGGTGCACTGAGAAAAGCTGGCTGGATTGATCAGGGACGCTACAGTTTCAAAAACTGAGAAGGTTGAGGAGAAGACGGGTTGAAGAATGGGTTGCAGCAGTTGTGGATATTCTATTTCTAAGCGATCGGTTTTGGCTTTCGCTCCCCAGCGGGCATAGCAGGAGTAAGCTTCTTGCATGTAGTCGGCGGCAACTTTTTCTTTGCCCCAGTCCAGATAGAATTTCGCGGCGAGTTCATTGGCTAAGGCTTCTTCTTGGAGGTATTGATTTGCTTTGGCTCCCAAGATGGCACGATCGTAGAGGTCGATCGCCTCTGCCTTCTGATCCAAAACTCGACCCCGTTCGGCAGCAACCAACAGACAGCGATGACTGTAATTACTGGGTGCATGAGTTGCCCGTTCATCAAGATGTTTTTGTTGGACAGCGACTCGTTCTAGAATGTAATTTTGCTCAGTCTGGCTCGCTTCTGAATACAGTGCTAATTGCGTCAGTGCAGTGTAGAAGGAAAAGACGGAAACAAACAAAAATCCCTGGACTGATTGTTCATACTGTTCGGCTAAGCGAATGATTTCTAAACCGTTTTCATATCGCTTAAATAGGTATGCCAGAAGCAGCTTATTAAAATAAATCTGGTATATCTCTATAACTTTATTAATCGCGAGACAGGACTTTATTCTCTCCTCCTCATCATAATGCTCACTGAATAATCGATCGGGTTCATCCTTCCACTCCAGCAAATTGAGAACAGTCTGATAATAACTACTTTGAATGTGGAAATAGCTATCTTGGTGGAAGTGCTGGATTACCTTGCGATGTTCGTCCATGGTTTGCTTGAGTCCAAGGAGTTCTTGTCCGCTCAGATAAGCTGTGTAGTCATAGCACAGCAGGCTGAGAGCAACATATTCGAGATCGCCTGTTTCTAACCCACTCATATAGGCTTGTAAATAACCGTTTAGCGTATCTTGGGCTGGTTCTTTCAAATATCTAAGATGATTATTGAAGCCAAAAATGGTTTTTGCAGTCAGTTTGGGCGCGTGAAGATAATTGAGGAGATTCATTCCTAGTTGACCGAAGCGATAGCCTGCTTCGATATCTCCCTGCATATTCGCGAGGATTAAACCATACATGACATAGGCGTAGGTCGATTCGGGCGCATTTCCATGGTTCCAGGATAAGTTGACTTGGGCCAAGACAATCAGCGGCAAAAGATCTGGGGCAGCCTGAACCGCAACTGACAGGATACTAGAGAGAATGACCATGGCGGCTTTATGCTCCGGTGCCGTCATAATGGGTAAGGTTAGTAAAGATTCAATTTCCCGACTACTGATTAAGGACTGCGTCTGCTGAAGGGCCTGTGTGATATCTACAGTTGTTGCTTTCTCGGGTAAAGCGGTGCCGAGATTTTTTAGAACTTCCCGTGCTAGATCCAACGCAATGAGGGGTTGATTTCGAGCAATACAGGCCTGAATCTTAATCACATAAATGCTAGCGCGATCGAGCCAAGATTCAGCATGATTCAGAACCTCTTCAGCTAACTGCTCCATCGGTTCAAATTGGGTGCTGAGGCAGGCCGACTCCGTTGCACCTTTATACAATGCAATCGTGAGGGCATATTGGCTTTGCCAGCGATCGCCTCTGAGTAAACTAATTCCCGTACTGAAATAGTCAAAGGCAGCTCCATAAGCCGTGGCACTCTGGGCTTTCTGTCCGGCTAGTTGATTCAAATGCCCCAGTTCTTGGTACTCTGCTTCATGGTCAATTAAAGCTTTGCTTTGATTAAGGTGATTAACAATTACAAAGATTTTCTCTTCTCGTTCTGATTCTGGTGTGTTGTGGAGAAGTAATTGACCAATCTTCCGATGGGTTTCTGGCTTCTGGGCTTCTAAAATTAATGAATAGGCCGATTGTTGGATTCGATCGTGCAAAAAACGATAGATTGGGTTGGCGGAACTTTGAGTCTCTACTGGGTTTGTAGCCTGAAAGAACTTGTAAACTTGGCTTGTGCGTAAAATTAGTCCTTCTTGTAACGCTCTCCATAATGCCATGGCTGCATCGTTGGGCGATTGTTCTGAGATGATCGATAGAGTTGACAAATCAAACTGATTCCCGATACAAGCCGCTAATTTCAAAACCCCTTGCGTTTCATCAGGTAATTTCTGTAATTGCAATGTCATAAACTCCACCACATCATCCGTGAGCGCCAGCCTATTCACCTGATCAATATCACATTCCCAATAGCAACGATCGCTACTGAAGCTAATCTGTCCATCTTCATATAATGCTTTAAGAAACTGAGTGGTGAAGAAGGGATTGCCTTGGGTTTTGCGATCGATTAATTCAGTTAGGGGTTGGGCAAGTTCGATCGAACAATTCAACGTGTCGGCAATGAGCTGGTTAGTATTCTCGAATGTTAGTGACATTAACGTAATTGTGTTGACGATCGCCCCTGTTTTTTTGAGGTCTTCTACCGCTAAAATAAAAGGGTGGGCTGGCGACACTTCATTATCCCGATAAGCTCCTAGAATCAGCAGATAGCCATTATCATTCATCAGCAATTTGATCAACTGAAGGGATGCTAAATCTGCCCATTGCAAATCATCTAAAAATAGGACTAATGGATGTTCTTTTATCGTCAATACTGCAATGAATTGTTGTAACAGTCGGTTAAATCTGTTTTTATCTGCACTCCCTGATAATTCTGGGGCAATCGGCTGTTTGCCAATAATCTGCTCTAGTTCAGGAATGATATCAATTAGAACTTGTCCATGCTCACCGACAACACCCAGAATCTTGACTTGCCATTGCGCCAGTTTGGCATCGGATTCGCAAAGTAATTGTCCCATTAAATCCCGCAATGCTTGCACAAAGGCAGATAGGGGAATGTTGCGATTAAACTGGTCAAACTTGCCCTTGATAAAGTAACCCTTTTGCCGGGTGATCGGTTTGTGGACTTCATTCACCACAGCCGTTTTGCCAATCCCAGAAAATCCCGCTACTAACATCAGTTCTGAACTGCCTGTGGCCACCCGCTCGAAGGCATCTAGTAATGCTTGGACCTCAGCTTCGCGCCCATAGAGTTTTTCGGGAATCAAGAAGCGATCGCTTAAATCTCGTTGCCCCAACTCAAAGGCTAGAACATCACCCGTTTCTTGCCATTGCGTTAAACATTTCTGCAAATCATGCTTCAGTCCGATCGCACTTTGATAGCGATCCTCTGCATTTTTTGCCATTAGTTTGGTCACGATCGCCGCCACTATTTCAGGCACAGCAGGATTTACGTGATTTACAGGAACGGGCATCTTAGCAATATGGCAATGCACTAGTTCTAGCGGATCCTCCGATGTAAACGGTAAGCTCCTACTTAACAGTTGATAAAGAGTTACACCTAAGGCATAGAAATCAGCCCGATAGTCAATGCCTCGATTCATCCGTCCGGTTTGTTCCGGAGCTAGATAGGCCAGAGTCCCTTCGAGAATATTTGGACTTTGAATTTCCTGTGTCTCCTTAGGCAACAAGGACGCAATACTAAAATCGATCAGTTTGACTTCTTTTGTCTCAGGTAAAATCAGAATATTGTCAGGTTTGATGTCTTTATGGACCACCTGATGCTGGCAGAGATCATAGAGAATATCGGCTAGTTGTAGGGCGATCGTCAATACGTCTACCAGATCTAGTGACTCTTGCTCAATATATTTACGTAAGGAACCTCCACCCCAGTCTTCCATTACCAGCGCATAGCTACTCTCTAGGGGTTTCAAGCTCAAGGGTTGGATAATGCCAGGAATGGGGAGATTTTTGGCGATCGTATACTGATTACGAAATTGCACCAATTCACCGAAACTGGGATATGCCTGCCGCAAAACTTTAATCACCACCGGACGCTGGGAATCAGTCTGTACTGCTCGATAGACCGCTGTTCGAGGCCCAACATAGAGTCTCTCAGTAATGATATATCCAGAAATGTCAGGCCATAGGTCCGAAGCGAGGTTGGTTAGACTTCCCATAGGGTTGAGTGAGATTTCCAAGCGATTAGGCGGACTTATACATTCTTCCCTTAGATTATGACGATCGAACAATCAAGGAATATAGCAATTGTTGCCGAATTCTTCAAAACTGCCACTAGATTAAGTAAAACAAATCACAATTCGCCAAAGAGTTAGCTTTTAATTGTATCGATGATACCGATCGGGATTTCGGGGAGTTTCCAATAGCTATTGTGAGCTGTTCCACCATACAAAATCGAGACAAAAGTAGATTTGCTTATAGCCATTATCTTTTCGCTCCAGGCATTCGTTTTAACTAAAATATCGCGGACTTTAACGCTTTGCTCTCCAGATTCGGGAGTAAATCCACTATTGAAAAATTGGGCCGTGATGCCTTCTAGGGGATAGGCTATTGGGTCGGCTGGGTGAAGATAATTATTCCAGGGCAATGCTTTTCCGGTGCCTAATTGCAAGGTTTGAAGGAACGATCGTAAGTCTGGCGCAATGTCATGACTATTTAATTCTCCCGTATTCATTAGATTGAACAGCGCAATGGGAGATCCCATGGTGTGAATGCTGCCGAGTTTGAGTCCTGTGCCTGGACTTTTACCCAACCCAAACAAGGCATCCCGAATTTGCTGTACATTTTCCCAAGTCTTTGGATCTACCGCTTTAAAGTCCTGATTGGACCACCGTTTTGCAAACAAAATATCCAACAAAATTACCGTGCCCCAACTGTGGGTCACCAAGTGCAAGCGATCGCCCCGATTTACATTTTTCAGCAATGCCAACGCATTTGTATAAATACGGTTCACAACTTCCGCCCCAATTGACCTGCTTAAGTACAGCGCCCCATCGCCAACAAAGTTTAAAATCTCCTGCTCTCGAAAATCTCGAAACCACAAATCATTCCAAACCTTCGATCGGCGTAATCCGTCCTGCAACTGATTCAGCGCTGGCTCCCCACATTTTCCCCAAAAACAAGGCACCGAAACCAGATTCCGGCCAGGATTTTTAAGTTTGGCGTTAATGGGGCCAAAAATTGACTGGGCATTCTTACGAAAATCGTCTTCAGAACGAGATTTTACGCCATGAACAAAGACTACATAATCGGTTGGCGTAGGAGTGGCGATGGAGGTTGACATGGTGAAGGGCGACCCCACAAGGGCGATCGGATGAAGGTCTTAATTGCAATAACAGATAATGCTTCACTGCCTAGAATAACTATTCCAATCGAAATTGTCTCGCGGCGATCGAACTATTTTTATTGCTAATTATTACAACAAGAACCCCAGTCCAAACAATAATCCACACCAAAAATGTACTTCGACCGCCACCAATCGACAGAAGGTTAGTTTCTGGGGTTGATCGTAATTATTTAAAATGAGTTTACAAAGACGGTTGGCGACTGGAATGCTGCCATAGCTCAATAGCACTAAGGGTGGAAATACCTGCATCATGACCCCAAGGCCCACAGCAGCATAGACACTCCCATAAATCCAAGGCAGTAGCTTTGCCGATCGTTCACTGCCCAATTGCACAACGGGAGAACGCTTTCCGATCGCGGCATCATCTTTGACTTGATTGAAATGGGAACAAAATAAAATCAAACTAGTAATTACTCCGACAATTACGGAGGCTAATAGATTTGTTTGTGAATAAGTTTGCGTTTGGCTGTAATAACTGGCTGACATTGCCAATGGCCCAAAGGCAAAGAAACATAAAATCTCGCCCAATCCCTTATAGCTCAACCGGAACGGCGGACCTTGGTAAATGTAACCAATCACGCAACAGGCTAAGACTAACTGAATGACGGTCCAATCTTTTTGAGCCAATGCGATCGTGCCAATGCCCATTAATCCTAGAGCTAAACAGGCATTACTAATCCAAAAAATTAGTGATTTCTTTCCCGTAATATTTACGACTGAGTTAAATTTATTTACATCTACACCCGTTTCTGAATCGAAGACATCATTACTCAGATTTTCCCAAGCCAAAATCAAAATCGCTGACAATAAGAACAGCGCAAATACCCCAATCTTAAATTGTCCAGTTTGAGCATAGGCAATAGCACTTCCTACCCAAATGGGCATCACGGCCACACTGTACATGGGTGGTTTGATGGCGGCCCACCAGAGTTTTCGGGGACTCATGACAGGGGGCGGATTAACGGTAGATGTGCTATCGATGATGGATTGACTTGTCATTTCAGAATACCTATGCCCAAGCTCTTGAACTGTGAATACGTTCTTCTTAGTTTCTCATCGGATATTGCTAGGGTTAGCCGACCATTATAAAAACGTTACAACCCGTGCGATCGTCTTACAATAGAAAACAGACAGAAATCCAGGTAGAAGTCAGACTGAATTTAGGTGTGATTTATTCTTTAGCAGGTCGATTGGGTGGAGCTTTTTCGGGACAATTGGTCATATCTTAAAGTTGAGATGAGTTGGCTAGAACGCATTTTGTTGAATGCAGTAGCAAAAGCTCGAATCCAAGAAGCGAAACTTAACCGTCATGCCAAAACTAACGCCGATCGGGCCACTCGGGATTGGTGGGAAGGGATTGTTAGTTTTGAAAAAGTGGGCTATGATTCGCCGCCGCCCGCTCGCCCTGCAACCCCCGTTCAGTCCTATCAACAACAACTTGATAGCCGGATTAAGCAGTCCCAAGCGGCTGGAATTGATCTGGTGTTGCCGAGGTTGTGCGATCGGTACAATTTATCTTTATTTGAACGACAAGCAATGTTGTTGGCGATCGCACCTGAAATTCATCGGCGGTATAGTGAACTCTGTGGCTATTTGGCGGGTAGCGCGGGGTTGCCAACGGTGGATTTAGCCTTACGGTTGTTTTGTCGGGATGATCAGGCATGGCGACGAGGACGATCGCAGCTTTTGTCGGGGGCGTTGGTGACAGAAGGTTTTTTGTTGCCTGTGATATCTTCAGCGTCTCCAGTGCAATCGTTTCTTCAGCAGTCCTTGAAGCTCAATCCGCATTTGGTTAGTGATTTGGTGGGTGATTTGGGCCAGTCGGGGCGAGGGTTTGATGGGTGGTCTACTCCATCGATGACCCTGCCTATTGTCTTGGGCGAGACATTGATGCCGACAAAATTAAAAACTCAGATGACTCGGACTGTGAAAGAGACTACGACAAAATTAAAAACGATCGTGACCTCACAGGCATTGACGTTTACGGGTCTGGGTCGGCTCCTGATTGAACCGGATTGTTGGTCAACTTTTTACGGGACAATAGCGCAAAACCTGGCAATGCAACCGGAGCAACTCAATTTAGATTCTGTGGACTTACGATCGATTCTGACATGTTGGCAAAATTCACTTTCAATTGAAAATGCGATTAAAAATACAGATACTCCTAAACTATTGGTCATTCGATCGGCCCAAGTTTTGCTCAGTCGTCATTGTCTTTTGAGTCGTGCCGAAAAGATAAAATTTATAGCCCAGATCCGATCGGTATATAAATTAGTTTTATTAGAGTTGCCCTATCCGATAGCGATTGAACGAGTTTGGCGATCGTGGATTTTGGATACTATTAGTTTTCCGATCGATAAGTGAATCCAATTAGACAATTATTAAATAACTTCAAAATCGGATTCTGCTTCAAAGGCAATCTCATCGGTCAATCGTTCATCAGAAAGCGATCCTTCTATTACCTCAGGAATTTCGCCATCTTCCGGCACCAATACCGTTTCTTCCAGTTCGACTTCTAAATCTGCTTTAAACTCAGCCTCAGCTTTCGCCTTAGTAAATGGGTCAAAGCCTGCCTGAAGTTGATTAAGTTGAAAATATTGTCTAAACTTTTCTGTGACTTGTAGCCAATAGGATCGTCCATCCGATCGTCGCCGTTTCCGCACAAACCCCTGCTCAACCAGTTCCTGCACCTGATGATAGGCCGTCGAGCCACGTAAATTTATTAAGTCTGTTTGTAAGAGTGGTCCTCTCATCGCAATCACCGCCAACGTCCGCAATGCGCCTATCCCAATGTCTGCGGGAATAATCTGCTGGACCATCCCCTGATAGTCCGTTCGCAATTGTAATACATAGCCCTCGTCTAGCTCTATGACTTCCAATGCTGTGTCTCGGTGGGAAAAGTCAGACATGAGTTCCAGTAGCCCCTGTTCTGCTTCATCACGATCGCACCTGGCAAGCTCAGCAATCTCCGTCAGAGTCAACGGTTTAGCCTTGAGATAAAGAATTGATTCAATGGTGCAAGAAATTCGGGACATGATG
>JANXNM010000733.1 GCA_025354065.1 Synechococcales cyanobacterium 340R_concoct_173_sub
AGTCGGGAAACGAAGGAATTCTTCGGGGGCACAGAGTTTACGGGTCTTCTCTTGTTGGGAAATACTGGTGTTGCTTTTTCCTCCGCCTGTGCTGCGAGATTTGGTTTTGTATTCCAAATGTTCATCGCCGAGGTAGTCGGAAAAGGTTCGGGCAAATTCGTTCTCTTGAGGGTTAAAGATTGCTTTTGTCCCACAACCCCCAAAGATGGCACGGGAGATTTCGCGGCCATAGGCTTTTTCTAGTTGCATCATGGTTTGGAAGCCCAGAATGCAGCAAAGTCCATCTTCACGGTTCTCGTTTAGCCATTGAACGAGGTTCGGTAAGAAGAGAGTTGGAACTTCGTCGAGAGAGACGATGAGTGGGTCTTTGCGACGTTTTGAGGTGACGTTGCGGGTAATTATCATATGAAGGACAGTCGCGATGAGTGGGGCAACCACATCTCGTCTTTCGCGGTCCATACCGATTATTAAAAGCTGTTTGCCTTCCATGTCGAGTGGGATAGTAGATTTACCGCAGAAGACGCTCAGAATGGCAGGAGACATGAAACGACTGAATAGGATTGCAGCAGTCGAGATGACACTGGCAACGGTCTTCTCGGAATCGGCCATAGCGATCAGTTGACCAAAACTACTTTCTATCCAGGTGGGGAGTTCGGCGTTCTTAATTCTGGCGGGTAAGGAGTCGGCTCCCAATGCTTTAGCGCAGGTAATGATATCGGGATAGGGAGTTGATTTGGCGAGGAGGAGAATGGCTTGGATCAGTTGGTCGCCGGAGTTGGTAAAGAATGGGTCTTCCACCGATTGGGTACCGGGTTTGAAGTTGCGGTTCAAGACGATCGCAATCTGCCTTGCCATGTCCACATCATCCACATCTCGAATGAAGTCTAATGGATTGCAAACGTCTGATTCAGGAAAGCCGGGGGCAAACACTCGGACTTGATAACCTGCTTTAGCTGCGACTCCGGCAAGGCGTTCTGATTGGGTTGGATATTTGAAATCATAGAGAACTAATGGAAAGCCCTGGTCGATGACCGATCGTAGTGCCGGGTCAATCACTGAGTGAGTCTTTCCTGATCCAGGACCACCCAAAACGGCGATGCCACGCTGGGCATCAGGGAGCCAGGTTGTTATGTTGTCCCGTTTGATTTGGACTACTTTTTTACCTTTTAAGGTTGGCCTAGCAAGGCGGGGGGTCGATTTGGCACTGGGGAGATAGTCTAGGAGTGGTGCTGAGATAAAGAGGGAGACAGCATTCGCTCTGCGATCGTTCACCTGTTGATGGGCTTTCTTTCGTGCCGACGATCGTTCCTGTGGACCTGCCCAATGTGCGGTGGCGAGACGATTCTTTTTCGATGTTCCCGTTTGACCCGATCGCCAACTCAAGATCATCATCATCAAAATAGACCCTGCAATCATTGCGCCTTTTGGGTCCATTAGTAATTTTTTTAAACTCTCAATATTTTCAGGAGTTTGCGCCAGAATAAATGGGAAGTAACTCATGATTAAATCTGCCCGATCGTTAATTCAAGGTTGTTCAAGTCACTGATACGAGCTTCTTTGGGACCAAGGACTAGGAAAAAAGGAGTTCCGATAACACCCAATTGCTCGGCTTGTCTGATGTCGGCTTCGATCGCTTCTGTTGCCGCTTGGGAATCTCGGTCGTGGTTAAAACGGTCAATATCTAGATTTAAGCTTCGGGCGATCGTTTGATAAAGACGATCGCCTAATATCTCTTGACTATCAAAAAGCTGGTCATGATATTGCCAGAATTTTCCTTGCCTTCCCGCAGCCCAAGCCGCTTTCGCGGATGGCATCGCTTGGTCATGAATTTGAATCAAGGGCAGATTCTTGTAGACAATCCGAATTTCAGGATGGTTAGCAGCAAAGATTAATAAACTATCCTTCGCTTGTTTGCAAAATGGACATTGGAAATCTGAGAATTCTACGATCGTCTTTTGGCTAAATAGTCGTCCTTTATGAGGTGAACTAGAAATGAATTGTTTCCGGTCGTGTGTCACCTCCTGAAGTCTCTGAGATTGCTTCTCACTTTGACTTTGAGACTCTTTTTGTTGAAATTTTATTAAACTGTCAAGAATTTCTTGAGGATGCGATCGGATGACCTCTAATATTTGGGCATCCTGTAACCCGTCCAATGCCTGTGCTGGAAATATCCAACCAGTAAAAAGAAATAGTAAAACCAACCCAATCTGCAATAGGCGTTGAATCATAGAATTTTCCATTTTTTTGATAGTTTACAAAATCTCTAGGATTTGCTGGGAATCGAAGAGTTTGCCATTTGAATCAAAGAGTCCCGATCGCCTACTTTAATCCCAACAGAATATCGATATTGCCCCTCGTCCCAAACTACTTTGGCATCATTACAATTCGCACCGCACACCCAAGGAACAAAAGTGCCTGTGAGATTTTGATTCAGTTTGACGGAAGACATCGGTTCCTTCGATCGCCGTCCTAGAAATTTGGGGTCTTTCATAAAGGCATATTGTTCAGCGATCGAGGGTGTCCCTTTTGTAATGCGGGTGGCAGAAATCGTTCCCAGACGACAGATATTTCCGCCAGTGCAGGTCGGACTGTGGCCGATCGTCATTTGATACCGATTAGCCGTCGCTTCATCCAAATGGGCATAGACACTCAGTCGTTGATTCCTAGAGTTGTCGTCTTTTATCCGTTGACCAATTTCAGGAATATAATTCGGGAGCCGAAGCGGAATTCCGGTCATCTGGAGTTCTATCAAATTGGGTTTGAAGAGAGCTACTGAATTGGGAATGCCTTGTTCTACAGCAATCGCCGCCGATTGAAACATCAACAATAGTAAACTCACGGTTATTACAATCCTTTTAAAAAAGCGTTTCATCTTTGTTCTCCTTGGTGATTAGCTTTTGTTTGAATATCCATTTTCTGAATTAAGTCTTGGGCAATCGCGATCGGTACTCCCCAGCGTTGTAGTAATTCAGCATCTATCCGTCCGCCTGTACCTCTCATAATTCGCCAGGTTTCTTGTTGTTTAGCGACGATCGTCTGTCCGCCTGTTTCTCCGACAACCCAGGAATAGAGTCCATAGGAATCAGAAACAACAAGAGATGTGATAATTGCCGGGATTCGTTCTGATTTCTCATGTTCTGTCACCATAGAGACGATCGCAATTTCCTCCTTAGTCTTTGGCTGGAATGCTTTAATTGGACGGGCTTCTTGGGCGATCGCGGTGGACAGTAGTCCAGACGAGATAAATAATGCGACTGCAATGACATACCGACGTTTCATAGGATTGACCTCTTTGAAGTAAATTAATTGGATTTAACCCGGCAAATATAACGTTTGAATTCTGAAGTACAGCCGTAGGATTCGCTAAAGCAGGCATCTGACGACCAGACAAAATTACATTGACTGCTTGAATTCGATAATGATGTGCTGCAACCTGAACTGGTACAAATCCCGATATGGCCGCGAGTTGAGCCATTATCTAGAATGAGAATATCCCCAGCTTGAGCTTGAGAAACACTGACTAAACTTCCTCTACTCCCATTAGAACAAGAATTGATTGCACTATCAATACTCAAGGCTTGACTAAAACCCCCAAACATCGGGACTCCCGCTGCTTTTAGAACGGTATCCACCGCGTAGGCACAACCTTGTTTTCCATAATCGGTTGCTACATTGCCACATTGATTAATTTTACCTTTTAACTCCTTTGCTTTTTGGACAATTCGTTCATTCGCACTCCCTGATGCAGGTGCGCCACCACCACAGCCAGTTGCGACGGGTGTCGGACTGGCTGTCGGGCTGGCTGTCGGGCTAGATGTCCCCGTGGGTACAGCTTGACGGGCACTTTCAAGAGCTTTCTGGTAATCTCTCGCATAGGCCGCGACATTTTCTACCACATCATGATCATTCACCTGTTCACGAGCGCAGGTGTAGTTTGCACGGCCACCCTGGAAACATTGAGCCAAAGGACGTTGTTGACCAAACCAGCCTTCTTTTAATCCACGACAAAGGGCTTGAGCGGCAACATCAAAATTCTGTAATCGTTTGTCGCCTCTTCCGCCATAGGCAGGTAAGCCAAGCTTTCTAAATACTTTCTCCTTCGCATCACACCAGGTGACTTGAATCATGCCTTCTCCCACTCCACAGGAATCATAGGGCGTTTTATCATATTCCTCCATTGTTCTGAAGTGGTCTGTTTCATGTTCTGCCGTGGCAAGTGCATAGGCCACTTGTGCTGAATCGGTCATTCCTGCTTTTGTACAAGCATTAATGATGTAGGGAACATATTGGGCCGCTCTGGCACGTTCTTCAGATGGGGTTGCGGCAATCACGGCTTTCGAGACTGAATCTAAGTTTTTCAGGTCGAGCGGCACACTCCCACAACTATCTTCAGATGAACTCCCACTGTCATTTAAATAAGCCAATTCTGGTGGGGTATAGTCCTGACCGGAGACTTCGGAACCTAGCGGTAGAAAGGGAATAATTTGTTTCTCTTTCAGAATACCGATCCGTAAGCCTCCGGGTGTGGGCGGAAAGAAGTATGGTGTGCAAGTTTTACCAATAAATAAAATATTCTGACAAGCTCGGAATTTTAATCCAACTTGAATTTCTCCTTTTGCTTCATTCGGTTGACTCAGAACGACTCGGAATGCTTTTCCAAAGGGATGATTACCTACTGACCCTTTACAACCAAACGGTAGGCAGAGTGGACCATAGCCATCGGTCGCTTCCTGATTTCCAGTCATCCAAGCAAAGCCAGAATATTGATTCGTCATCACGTCATGCATTTCAACATGAGGACAACGATTATTCGGACATTTCACTTCTTTGAAATTGTCGTTGCTCGGAACGGTTCCACTAATCGATCGCAGCCGTTGTTGTTCAGCGTCAGAAAAGACCACATCTAATTCTGCAAACTGAATTCCATTGGCAAGCTGTGGCGGAACCGGGAACTTTGAAAGTGGAATGTCGCCGAGTCCTGCTGCATTCAGGTCTTTCATCAATGCCTTGTCTACACCAGGAATCTGGCCCAATGGTGTTTTCGACAGGCCAGGGAGATCCGTAAGTTTGAACTGGCTGAGTTTGAAGTCACCTAAATTGCCCAGCGGTAGCTTTGCTAGTTCTGGATAGCCTTTGACGAGCTGAGAGACTGTCTGTAAATTACCAAATTCTCCACCTCCTAAAATGCTCCCTACATTGCCTGTCAATTGTTGATTCACCAAACTTAGAATGGGTTTGACTTCTTGAAGGCTGAAACTCCCAATCTCAGGGATGCCCTGGAGAAGGGTTGCAGGCGTTAGATTTTTTGTCAATGAGCCGAAGTGGGCCAAATTTAAACTTTCGAGTGAAACACCCGACAAATTAGAGATCTGGTCGATCGTCATCTGACCGACCCCAAAGGCTTCTCCACCTGCCAAAGAACCGATCGTCAAATACTCTGTCGGATTTGCAAGAGTTCCTGGAACTAGATGGTCGAAGTTAATATCTGGCGACATTCGATTCAAACTTTGAATCAAATCTGCATCCATCGTTAAGGGTGGAAATTGTTTCAGGGACGATCGGCCAAAGTCAAAGACCTCTGCCGTTTGTGGTCCTGATGCCGTTTGGATTTGGACTGGTTGCAGGGCGATCGGGCTACTTTCTTGAGCAACAGCAGGGGACATAAATAATAGAAAACTCAGGGCAAACGCAATGAGCGATCGCCCTAAACAAAGTAATCGCATAAGGAACATCCTGGTATTGAAGGTTGAACAATCGGTTAAGGCATCAAGGTTTGAAGCCAGTCCAGAAACTCGGGTGGAATTTCGGATTGCGTGATAGCATTCTCAAAACTTGATCCAGAATCTATTAATTGGAAAAACTGTTTTAACGGTTTACGAATTGCACTATCAGGCAAGATTAGATTTCGCGCCGTGGCGATCGCTAAACCCGATCGGATTCGTTGTATCTGTGATTGGGGAGATGCTTGAATTGGACGAGCGATCGGTGGTAAACGAGGAGCAGCGGGAGTAATTTGAATCGTTCTAGTTGCTGTACTTCCATTCAGATAACGTAGTTCAAATTGATAGAGCTTACGATTACCACCATCTGGACGGGTCGTGATCACACTCATCATGCTATTGCTATGACCTTCTGCGCCATAACTGGCGATCGCTCTAGATGAAAAGGCAATTGGTTTAGAAATCTGACGTAAGTAGATCACCGTCGCACCAGCTCGACAATCCCCCGTTGCATTCGGTGGACAAAGCGGACTATCGAAACTCACTACAACGCGAGAACGATCGTCTAGATGAACTTGACGAACAATTTCACCGCTGGGGATGAAGTTCAGATTGACTGTGTGACCTAATGGAAGCGAGATCGTGGGTAAGCCATTCTCACCCTGTAATGTATCTGAGGGAAGGGTTTGGACGACCATAGCTTGAACTTGCAACGGGAATAAAAGACCGATCGTTGGGAGCAAAAATAGACCTCGCATAATGCGGAGCCTCCTAAAGCGTGATGGTTTGGTTAACAAAAACTTGTAGCCGTTTGCCTGCGGGGATAAAGCGAATATCAGGGCGGGATACTATTTCAGTGAGCCACTGTTGATTCCGTTGCTGCTGTTGTTGCGCAAGAACAGAAAATCCTCCTTCCAATGCAGCACCCAGAATATTCGGTGAATTCGAGACTGAATTTACCGTGGTCGTTCCTGTGGCAACACTGGTTGAAGAATTTGGCTGATTCAATATTCCGCCAACTTTTGCAAGTGAACCAAATAGAATCAATGCCATATCTCCTGATGCAATCTCTTTACCTTTGTCTTGAAGTTTGTCGGCCATCAGTGGTTTGCCCGCTTCTCCCCGAATCGTGATTGCTCCGGTGGGCGGCGAATATTCTTGTTCGTTGATGATGACTTGGAGAGCGGTTAAATCTGCTAGCCCTGTTTTCGAGTCGAGCGATCTAACCATAACTACCAATTCAGAACCAGATGGAATGACAGTCTCACCATCAATGCCCTTAAGCGGTTCATCTAAACGGACGATGAATTTAGGGCTGTTGGCGAATGCTGCTTCTTTGCCATCGGGTAGCCATGCGATCGGATTGATTAACGTCGCCGTCGCCTCTGTCCCTATTTTCAGTTTCTTCTGGTTTGCATAGGTTGAAAGACCTGGAAAACCCATAGTAGACGCTACTTCAGGTGATCGAGAGGGAGGGGAAATCACGATCGGAGGCGACAATGGTAAGGACGTACTATTATTGGAAGCCAAAATCGTAGAAGGAACTGCGCCAAAAGTACCTGATTGGGCCAATTCTGCCCATTCCTTGTTTGGGTCGATCGGAATCGTTGGAACGACGGCGATTGGCGATTGGGGAGGCGAGACCACTGGAGCCGGGGGTTGACTTGGCGGTGGAGGAGCGGCGATCGGTTCTGGGGAGGCCGTTGTAGAGGCTGTTGGGGTTGGAGGAGTTTTAGCAATAGCGACTTTTTGTACTTTAGTTGCTGGAGCTTTTTGCCCTTTGATGAGTTCCTTTTGTTGTTGAAAGGCAAGTTGTTCCTTGGTTGCGCCATCCGCATTGGCGATCGTCGTAGATAAAGGCGTGGGACTGGGACTAGCCGAAGCCTGAATCACGGGCGGGGGCTGAGTACTGGATTGAAAACCACCAATGACTAAACCGACTAAACCGACAACAGATAGAAGACACACAGATGCCAGTCCTAAACGGGCCAATGGATTTGCAGCAAACCCTACCTGAGTCCGAATACGATCGGCTTCCGGTTCCAGAAGTAAATCATCATCCAATTCGTCCTCTTGTTCCGAATTTACTAATTTAGAAACTTGAGTGGGATCTACAAGCGGATTACTAACATTTGAAGAATTAGCAATAGAGCCTTCTACGACTTCATCTTCATCCTCATACAAAAAAGCTTGAATTTCTTCATCTGTTGGAATCGTAGCGGAGATGTTCTGTGGTCCAATTCCTTCGGGCATATTGATTGCTCTCCCTATTTTTTAAGATTACCGGGGGTATAGTCGCGCATTCCATAGATTTCTAAACCAGACGAACGGGCCTGATACACTGCCTTTTGCAATGGGGTCGTCACTTCATTAGGCGGCGGGGTATCAATGGCACGAAGGAAGATTTCTTTATTAAATGGAATCGTTATGCCTTCTGGATTCCCAGCTGAAATCGTCACTAAATTCGCAATCATATTCACTTTCCATTGACCCTCTCCAATCTTTTCTGGGTCTGATATGGTTTGTGGAACTAAGAGAACTTGGGCACGACCTGTAAAGACATCAGGAGTCATAAGTTCTGAAATGCCTTGTAATGCTGAGTTTCGGAAATCTGCTGAAAGTGCAAAGCTCGATTGCCAAGTCGATGTGGAAACCCGACGTTCGGTTCGATCTGGTAATTTAATCGAAATTCCCGCATCAATTGTTTGATTGGGTTGGTCCGGGGTTCCAGGAAGTTTACCGGATGCAGACAGGAGCATGGTCATCGTATCGATCGTAAATCGACGAATTACAATAGGCGTTCGGTCTTTACTTTCCATCGCATAGGTTACGATCGATCCGCCATCTACGGTCTGCACTAGGCTGGGCGGTGCTTTCTGGGATAGACGATTCATGGAAGTAAATAATCCTACTAATAAAAGTAGATTCAACACTCCCAATCCCAAGGCACCAAAAACAAACATTCCAAATAGATTTAGATGATTGGCATTACCTTGCTGTTGTTTGGCTCGACGAATTGCATCAATCTGTTGCATAGTAAAACCTATTTAAAATTTACAAATCCAACTGAAACAACTCGAATGGCGGTTGCAACACTCCCTGTAATGCCATTGAAGATTGCCATTCCTCCTCCAGCAGCCATACCAAAGGCTAAAACTGGAGCGAAGAAGCCCAGCATTATGGAGGCCGGGAGCATGTCCGTTGGGCCTGTGTTGTAGAGCGTGACGGCCATTAGACC
>JANXNM010000776.1 GCA_025354065.1 Synechococcales cyanobacterium 340R_concoct_173_sub
CTGCGAAATATCCAAACAATATTTATCCACCCACCGATCGTCAAACCACCTTTGCAACTTCTCCGTCGCATCATGATCCAACACATCCACATTCAGCTCACCCTGATACCGCAACCCCGAAAGCGTCAAATTGCTACTTCCCAAGAACCCGATCGTGGGCAAATTTCTCAGTCCCTGATCAACCAAGTACAGCTTGGCATGAAGTTGATGGCGCAAAAACAACTTAACCACCAGCTTCCCAGACTTAATCTGCTGACTGAGCCGCTGCAATCCAACCTCATCCTCATTCGTCGGCGCACCACAAACCAACTGATCCCGAAATTCTTGCGCCACTTGCTTTTTCCGACGAATGGCATCCTGCATATCAATCTCATTCACCGATTCAGAAAGAGAAAGAATTTCCTGAAGCTGCTCACGCGGTGTCCGATGCATCCCAATCATTAAGCGACAGCAATCACCACTCTCCCCCACAAAATTCTCAACATATCGATCGAGTTGCCGCCAACCTCGGAGATTAAAATATCCCACACAGAAATCAGCCCGCTTTGCCGTCTCCAGACTATCCTGCAAACTGGGCAGCAGTTTTTGATCAATATTGTCAAAAATTCTAGGCATTTCTGCGTTCCTAACCCGTCTTTACAAATCCATATTTCAGCAATCCTCGCAGTTAACCGAACTTTAATCAATACCAACAAAAATGCGATCGTATTTATCACGGCAAAGTCGTTAGATTGAAGTTGGAGCGATCGGCTGCTTCAAATAATACCGATCGCCCTTCAGTCTACGCAATCACAAAGTTGACCAATTTACCAGGAACAACGATCGTTTTCTTCACTTCTTTCCCCGCAATGTACCTTTGCGCCACTTCAGAAGCGGTTGCTAAGGCTTGAATCTCATCTTTGGTAGAGGCAGAAGGAACGGTAATACTGCCGCGTGTTTTACCAAGGATTTGGATAACGATCGTAATTTCATCGACCACCAATGCAGTGGAATCAAGAACCGGGAACGTTTGGGTATGAATGGATTCAGCGTTTCCAATAAAATGCCAAAGTTCATCGGCAATATGCGGGGCAAAGGGTGCCAGCAGTCGTAGTAAGGTTTGAATTCCTTCAGCAAATACAGGAGAATCTTTTTGGGTGAAATCATTCAAAGCATTGTTCAGTTTCATCAATTCAGAAATTGCCGTATTGAATTGATAATCATCGGTCAAATCTTCAGTGATCTCTTTAATTGCAATATGAATTGCACGCCGGAGATCTTTTTCGGATTTTGAGAAGTTGCCAGATGCGATCGTAGTTACATTTGCTTTTACTCCCGACTCTGTGACAACTCGCCAAATCCGATTCATAAACCGGAATTGCCCTTCGACATCTGCATCATCCCATTCTAAATCCTTCTCTGGTGGAGCTTTGAATAGAATAAACATTCGTGCCGTATCCGCACCATATTTGTCAATCACATCGCTAGGGGCAACACCATTGTATTTAGATTTAGACATTTTTTCATACACCACATCCAACGCATCACCTGTTTCAGGATCCATAGGATTTGTCATGTCAGAGATATTTTCAGGGGTAATGTATTGGCCAGTTTTTGGGTTTTTGTAGGCTTTGCTTTGGACCATACCTTGAGTCAGCAAGCGTTTAAAGGGTTCGCCGCAATTAAGCAGACCCCGATCGCGCACTACTTTAGTAAAGAACCGCGAATATAACAAGTGCAGAATTGCATGTTCAATCCCGCCAACATATTGATCCACTTGCATCCAATCATTCACGATCGCTGGATCAAATACTGCCTTATCATTCTGTGCATCGGGATAGCGCATGAAATACCAAGACGAACACATGAAAGTGTCCATAGTGTCGGTTTCACGTTTAGCTGGAGTTCCACAACTAGGACAAGGAACATTCACCCAAGATTCCAATTTAGCGAGGGGCGATCCTTTTCCACAGAACTCAACATCTTCGGGTAACTCGACTGGAAGTTGATCATCAGGAACCGGAACCGCGCCGCAGTCAGGACAATGAATAATCGGAATTGGACTTCCCCAATAGCGTTGCCGTGAAACCAACCAATCGCGCAATCGATAGTTAATCGTGCCTTTGCCTTTGGTTTGGGATTCCAACCATTGCACTGCGAGATTGACGCTTTGATCTTTGCCTTTGCCTGCTGTGATCCCATCCAATGGACCCGAGTTCGCCATTACACCAGAATCGGTGAATGCTTTTGTAATAGTTTTCCCATCCAAACGTTCGCCGATCGGTTGAACCACGACTTTGATTTCCAAATCAAACTTCTTCGCAAATTCAAAGTCCCGTTGATCATGGGCCGGAACTGCCATAATTGCGCCCGTTCCGTAGTCCATCATGACGTAATCTGCAATCCAAATCGGAATTTGCAAATCATTCACGGGATTGATCGCATAGCTTCCGGTCCAGACTCCGGTTTTCTCTCGACCTTCAGCAGTACGATCGATTTCGCTTTTGCTAGCCGAGGCTTCTTGATAGGCTTTAATCGCAGCAGATTGTTCCGGTTTGGTAAGTTTTTCGACGTATGGATGTTCCGGCGAAATCACCATGAAACTCGCGCCCCACAAAGTATCAGGTCTTGTAGTGTAGACTGCTAAATCGTCTCCAATTTCAGTTTTGAATGTGACCTGTGCACCAGTCGATTTACCAATCCAATTGGCTTGCATCGTGCGAACCCGTTCCGGCCATCCATCCAATTGATCCAAATCCTGAAGCAATTGTTCAGCGTAATCAGTGATTTTAAAAAACCATTGTCGTAATTGTTTTCGTTCAACCTTCGCACCCGATCGCCAAGACCGACCTTCAGTATCAACCTGTTCATTGGCTAATACAGTTTGATCAATGGGATCCCAATTGACGATCGCTTCTTTTTGATAGGCCAGTCCTGCACTCACAAATTGCAAGAACATCCACTGTGTCCATTTATAATAGTTTGGCGAGCAGGTGGCGATTTCTTTATTCCAGTCAAACGAGATTCCCAATGCATTGAGTTGCACTTTCATTTGGGCAATATTCGAGTAAGTCCATTTGGCTGGGTGAATATTACGTTCGATCGCTGCATTCTCCGCAGGCAATCCAAAGGCATCCCACCCCATCGGATTCAATACCCGAAACCCCTGCATTCGTTTAAGCCGTGCAATCACATCGACAATGGTGTAGACGCGGACATGCCCCATATGGAGGTTCCCGGACGGGTAGGGAAACATGGACAGCGCGTAGAACTTAGGTTTGCTACGATCGGTGGGAGTTTCAGACAGCTTCTGTACTGCCCAATCCTTCTGCCATTTTTCCTCGATGTCGGCGGGGCTATAACGGGACTCCACAGGGTTTCTCTCCAAACAGGTAATGAACGATGACCAACGGTTGCTCTAAACGATCGGCATGATGCCGTGTCCTATTGTAAAGGTTGAGAGGACGAGTGAGCCATGAGGTTTTGTAAAAATCGGCCCTATATTTTATGTTAAAGGAAATTTGGATAATGAATTAAATTCAAGATATTAGGGGTTCCATTTTAGATAAGCTTTGACATCATGACAACGAACTATGGCGAACTAGCAGGAAAACTAAAAAACTATTGAATAGTCGGAACTTCAGACCCATTTAAAAAATATGGTGTTACAGATTTAGGGATGAAAGAATTTGTGTATTTACCGGAAAACCGTTGTAGATTCATGGATTTCATACCTTCCTTTATTCAGCGACACTCTAAAAAGCTCCAGGAATCCCCAGAGCCAATTTAAATCACCTAAATCAATCAATAGAATTCAAGCCATTTATCCAAAATCAGACTTCAGCCCGTAACAATCGATCGGTCATAAGCATTACAAGTCAATACTAACGAAACCTGCTGCGCCGACAGATGCAACAGCACCAACTCATCTTGGCGCAACGTCGTAGGCTTGTGCCAATACAACGACAACACAGCCAGCACCTCATCGCCCCAGATCACAGGTACAACAACGTGGGACTGAATATCCTCCGCCACATAATGCGCCACAGTCGCTAACTTTGCATCCGACGGAATATTCATGGCCACCTGCATCTTCCGGGTTGCGATCGCCTCCTTCACCAATTGATCATCCGCCATCCAACTGGCCGTCGCCCCGTAATGTCCTTCAGTTACCGCCAATTGCGATCCATCTACCATTTGCAAGACGGCCCCATCCGTCGAGAAACTTCGACCGAAGCACTCCGCGAGAGGATTTAATGTCATATCAGCAGATTTTGCATCCTGAGCTACCCGAACAATCGTCGCCAGCAACGCCATTTGCGCCTGCGATCGATTTAATTCCTCTGTCCGCTGCTTCAATAATTCATAGGTTTCCGCTGCCCGTTGAACCACCGCCTTTAATTCATCAGGATCCCATGGCTTCGTAATATATTTATAGACTTGACCAGAGTTAATTGCCTCTACCAAATCTTCCACATCCGTAAAACCCGTCAAAATAATACGTACCGTATCCGGGAATTCAGGTACAGTACGGCTCAGAAACTCAGTCCCCTTCATCTCCGGCATCCGTTGATCGGAAATAATAACCGCCACCTCGCCCTCTTGAGCCAGGAGTTCCAAAGCGCGCACACCGCTTGCAGCCTTCAAAACCTGAAAATCACGGCGAAAGGTTCGATACAGAAGATCCAAATTATCTGGCTCATCGTCCACCACTAGCATCTTGGGTTTTTTCGGACGCTCAAGGCTCATCAACTGCCGACTGATGCTATCTAAATCCGGAATCGTATATTCCATAAGTTCTACAATAATGACAACGGCTGAATTTTCTGTTTATCTAGTCTTGCCCTAATTCCGTTTAAAATCAACATCCTTAAGCCACACATTCACGAAAACCCGGCACAATAGGAAAATCAAATTCCTTCCAACCTCCTACTTCCATGCCCCAGTCCGACCTCCCCAGCCATCTCGAACAAACCGCCGCCGATCTTCAACTCAGTGACAGCCAATACCAACAAAAAATGCAACGTCGCCAAGCCGTCCAAGCAAAACGCCTGGAATCCTGCGCCAAACCCAAGGGACTCATCATCGTTCACACTGGAAACGGCAAAGGCAAAACCACGGCAGCCCTAGGCATGGTGCTGCGATCGCTGGGTCATGGCTTCAAAGTCGCGATTATCCAGTATATAAAAGGAGCCTGGGAACCTGCTGAAAAAGCGGCTTTTGCTACCTGGGGAGATCAGCTTACCTTTCATGCCATGGGAGAAGGTTTCACCTGGGACACCCAAGATCGCGATCGCGATATTGAAATGGCGCAAACTGCTTGGGTAAAATCCCTTGAATACATCCAAGATCAAGATTACGACGTAGTACTTCTTGACGAAGTTAACATCGCTTTAAAACTGGGATACCTAACCATCGAGCAAGTCTTAGAGGGACTCGCCCTAAAGCCTGATTTAAAGCATGTCATCCTAACGGGACGTGAAGCACCAGAGGCTCTCATCGATCGTGCAGATCTTGTCACTGAGATGAAAATCATCAAGCATCCATTTAAAGCCCAAGGCATCAAAGCACAAGCAGGAATTGAATTTTAACTTATCTACTATAGGGACACTACGCAAATCGGCTGAATACTCTTTTCTTCTTTTGCATTGCAGCTATGATTGTAGCTAAAACTACTTCTAGTTGCGATTAACCGGAATATTCAGTGAAAATACTGAGGATTTCTATGTTTCCACTCCAGCCCGATCGCTACCCTGAAATAAGTTAATTAAAATAGGGAAAGCTATCTTTATAAAAGACTATCAATTCATCGTGAATTGACTACCTCGAAACTCATCCATCCCAAGCAGTATCTCTAAGGTCAACTCGCCATGCCTACTTCTGACACCACTAATAATTCCTTTGCAACTGCCACTCAACTGACCGGAATCAACAACTCTGTTCAAGGCGCGGTCGATCAGGTTCTTAATAGTTCAACTAACCCTCTTGACTTCTACCGCTTCAAGCTTTCAGGTAGTAGTACTAATCTAAGGTTGAATGTCACAGGAATTAAAGGTGATGTCAAGCTTTCATTGTTCAAAGCATCGTCTGAGGCTACGCCCGATCTTAGTCCGATACAAATCTCTCTCCGTGCTGAAAATAAAGGCACAATCTCTGAGTCTTACAACTCGACTTCAGATACCACATTAGCTGACCTTACATCTGGTACTTACTATGTGAAAATTGAGCGATCGGGGCTTGTTCTAGTTGATTCGACTTACAGTCTAGACGTGTTTGCAAGTAGCAGTCAAAAAACTGTAAGTGCGCTTTGGCGTAATCCCTCAGGTGGACTGGCTTCCTGGCAGCTTGCAGGAGGAACTGTTGAGGCTAAAGGCATATTTGATGCGACTGTTGCACCAGCAGGATCTCAACTGGTTGGGACAGCAGACTTCGACGCTGATGGTATTGATGACATTCTTTGGAAAGATACTGCTAGAAATCAGTTTTTCATCTGGTTCATGGAGAATGGAACTGTCCGCAAAGATGCGTTGAATACATATCTTGTAGATAGCACCATCACAGCTCTAGCTCCGAAAGATAGTAATTGGAAGATTGTTGGAGTAGAAGATATTGATAAAGATGGATCGACTGATCTGCTTTTAAGGAACCAGATCACTGGAGAAATGAATGCCTGGTTTATGAAAGGTAATGTATTAGTTAGTGACGTAAATCTTACGAATGGATTCCGTTTGTATTCTGATTGGCAGATCTCAGGATTTTTAAATGGTCGTGTTCTTTGGCGTAACACAAATAGTAATGCCGTTGTAACTTGGGATATTGATCGAAGTGGAATTAAGCTTGGACAGCTTGTGCTGCAAGCCCCTATTTCTCAGGATTGGAAGGTTGTTGCATTTAGAGACTTTAATAATGATGGTATCGCTGATGTTTTGTGGCGAAATTCCCAATCGGAAACGATCGTTTTTTGGAAGATGAAAAATACATTTGAAACACAACCTCAAGGGATGGGGTACCAAGTCTCAAACAATTACCGAATCTCAGCGATCGCCGACTTTACGGGAGATGGACGACCTGATGTTCTCTTTTGGAACGGGAAAACGACACAAGTCGATCCTGCTGCTGGGGGAGCTATTGTCCTTTGGGAGACTTTGTCAGATGGACTTACTATTAAAGGGAGTCTTGTTAAGCAAGCAACTCTGGATTCCAATATTACTAAAGATTTGAATATTCAGTATGAAGGATTTTCTGTTGAGTTAGTTAAAGACTTAGATGAAGACGGTAAGGCTGACATTTTATGGCGTGATCAAAATAATGGGCAAACAGTGTTCTGGAAAATGAACGGGGATGTTTTAGTTGACAGCAAAGCGTTGGAAGTTGTTTTACTGTCTTCCGCCATGCCTGGAATTCAGTATGATGGTTTCAGAACGACTAATTCTTTGAATGCAACTACTAAGAAAAGACCTCAATTCACCGCAGGGCTTTCTGTACCGCAGGCATTTGATTTGGGAGTTTTAGATGGGTCTGGAAGTTTTCTCGATCGAATTGGTGGTAATAGCACAACAGATCGGAGCGACTGGTATAAGTTTACGATAGAAACATCAAGTCTTCTTACAGGTATAAATGTAATATCGACTCCTGGTGCTATGCAAACTAAGGTTTATGCAAAAGGATCGAATCTCACACCCACTACCGTTAGCGACTTAAATCTTGTTTCTGACGCAAATTTACTTAATGTTTTTGAACCCAATACGTATTACATCAATGTGGTTTTTGATCAAACTTATGCAACTCCCGGAACTCCATTGCCTTACACCCTAAATATCACCGGACGACTGGGAATTACTAATTTAAGCTTGACGAATAGTACGATCACACCCGATAAATTGTCCCTCGCGCTAGATGTAAGCTCGGCTAATAACAAAGTCACGATCGCAGGCTACCAACTAGAAAATACTGGTGACTTTGCGGCGAACAACGTTACTGTGGCTTACTACTTATCAAAAGATGGAGTACTCAATATTGGAGGTTCTACTGGCGACCTTCTTTTAACTCAGATTTCATCTGTTGGAACAGTGGCAAAGGGTGTGGCAGAGAAAGTCACAAATGGAGTCGTCACCACTCCAGGCGTTTCTACTAAGGCTAATGTCGCCTCGATCGTGCTAACTCTACCAGGTAAAAATGATGTTTATTGGAGTGGACAAAGTGGCTCCAATTATCAGATTATTGCCGTGGTTAACCCCGAGAACCCAACCAGAGCAGTGCTTAATGAACGCAAGTTTGATGACAATGCGAAAGCATCCACCGCTATAACTATCTCGGGTCTCGGAAACCCTGATTTGACAGGCGGCGGTTTTACAGGTGGTAGCACTAGTATTTCAAATACAGGTCTAGCAACTGGATCATTCACCATTAAAAATATCGGTGGTGTTCCTTCCATAGCTCAAAAGGTATCATTTTACTTCTCGACTGATGCAAACTTCGATAAGAGTGCTGATTTATTCCTAGGGAATGTCTCACTTACTCCAATTCAAGGAAATGGGAGCTTGCCGGGAAGTTATAGTTTCTCACTCTTCCAAACTGATACGACTGACCCTAGTGTTCGGAATGAATTTGTTCAGTATTGG
>JANXNM010000783.1 GCA_025354065.1 Synechococcales cyanobacterium 340R_concoct_173_sub
AAATACTCCGCAGCACCGCCATCAACCCACCCAACCACTGCGCCGTAATCCCAATCAAACTCCCGGCCACGGCAAACCCTGCGATTAATCCAGAGATCAATAATAGCGGTCCAGCTCGGTGAGTCGAAAGCGATCGCCCCAAATAATGGGCAATACGGGAAGAATACAAGGAGAAACTACCGTGAGAATTCCTGCAAATAGTGCTAAACCAATACTCAAATTTTGGGTTGCCATGATTTAACTCAACCTTTTAACTCAGCAGCATTTGAATGGCTTTCTCAGTGGTGTCGTAGGCTCCTTCGCCAACATGGTCATAGCGAATGATACCTTGACGATCGGCGAGAAACAAATGGGGCCAGTATTCATTGTTATATGCTTTCCACATCGTGAATTTATTGTCGATCGCATTGGAATAGGTGATGCCGCGTTTCTGAAAAGCTCGTTTGACATTGCCAATATCGCGCTCATAACCAAACTCTGGAGTGTGAATGCCAATCACATTAAGACCTTGTTTTGTATATTGTTCATGCCAACGAATGACATAAGGTAATGTTCGTTGACAATTGATACAACCAAAGGTCCAAATATGAATAAGCGTAGCTTTGCCTTTGAGATCATGAATGGACAGCGGTGATGAATTAATCCATTGTTCAATGCCTTGGAATTCTGGAAGCGATCGTCCAGGCTGGGCGGCTAGTACCTGTCCCGATAACTCTACAGGTTTGTCTGATGTTGAGCTATTGGATCGGATTGTTTGGGGAGTACAGGCGATCGTCCCTCCCAAGCTCACCATACTTAAACCCAAGTAGGTCATCATTCTCCGTCGATTCAGTGAACTACTATCCATTTTCATATCTCTCTAAGGGGTAATTACTTTTTCTCATCATCCTTCTTCATTGCATCACCCCCTTTCATTGCGTCGCCCCCTTTCTTCATTGCATCACCCCCTTTCATCGCATCGCCACCTTTCATCGCATCACTGTCTTTCTTCATTGCATCACCCCCTTTCATCGCATCGCCATCTTTCTTCATTGCATCGCCTGAATTAGAAGCGGGGGTACTGCAAGCGGCAAGGCTGGTCATGAGGGCAAAACCGATCGCTAAGCTAAGGAATTTACGATTAGATTTCATGATTCTTCTCTAAGATTTGGTAAATAGTTCAGTTCGTTTCTCTAATTTCAACCTATCCTTTATTCCTGAGAAATTGCTGAGATTC
>JANXNM010000791.1 GCA_025354065.1 Synechococcales cyanobacterium 340R_concoct_173_sub
TTAGAGATGACGAATGAGGACGGCCAACGCCAACGATTTTAGAAGGCAGAATTGTGAATGTTGAATTGAGAAGGGGGCGATCGGTATTCTTTATGATTAGTCTGATCGACTTTCAAAACTGATTTTAGATAAAAATAGCCTGTAATCCTTGCCAGGGAATGCTCATACGATCGACGATCGAGAAAGTCTTATAATGAATTTGCTGACGAACATGCTAAAACCAAGTCAGGAGCGATCGTGGAGGCTGGCACTTTGAGCGTGTTGGGAATGGTTCGTGGGAATGGTTCGTAACTGACGTAGCCTTATAATCAGATTACTCAATGAAGGTGATTTTAATGATGAACTACCAAAACTTCATCACGATCGAACAAAATAAGCGCAGTGGTAAGCCCTGTGTACGTGGCTTGCGAATCACGGTTTATGAAGTGCTTGAGTATCTGGCTTCTGAGATGACCGAAGCAGAAATTCTCGACGATTTTCCCGATCTAACCCGAGAAGATTTAAAAGCCTGCATTGCTTACGCTGCGGATTGTGAACGTCGGTTTATGGCAGCTCCGTTATCTGCATGAAATTACTGTTTGATGAAAGTTTTCTTTGTTGGTCTTGAAACAAGATTCAAAGGCTATCTGCGGCGAGAATTGGGAACGTTCTAAACCATAATTTTATTTAGGATAGGCCACTGTTACTCCCGCGCCGCCATCGTACTTTTCAGCAGGTTCAAACTTTGCGATCCGATCGTGCCGTTTTAAATAAGCATGAACGCCTTCCTTGAGTTTGCCTGTGCCGTGACCATGGATAATCCAAATAGGTCCGTAGTTTGCTGAAATTGCCCGATCGATCACAATTTCAGCTTCCGCGACCCGAGTCCCACGAATATCAAAGGTTGTACTATCGGTTCGGACAGCCGGGGCAGAGAGAGCCGGAGCGGGTTGGGCTTTGGTTTTGTCTTTAGTTTTACCATTCTCTTTAGCCTGTTTCTCTTCCCGTTCGACTTTTTGACCCTGTAGTGATTCAATTTCGTAGATTGAGACAATCATCTTCATGATGCCAAACCGAACCGTCAAATCATCCGAGTCAGCCACCAATACCTCAGCCGTTTGTCCGAGACGTGGAATTCGGACCCGATCGCCCACTTTCGGCATAAATCCTGGCTTTTTCTTTTTGGGTTCGACGGGTGGTAGATGTTTCTCCGCGAGCTTGTTTAACCGATCGGTTGCGAGTTGAGCATCTTGACCTGTGGGTGTGCCCTTTTGGAGTTGTTTAATTACCTGTGCAACTTGAGACTTTGCATCCAAAAGCATTTTCTGAACGGCATCTTCTTGGGCTTGTTTTAATTCACGTTCGCGTTCTTTTAAGACTTGCGCTTTAGCCGTGACTTGTTGATAAAAGAACTCTGCTTGTTTGATTAGCCGCGAGGCTTCCTTAGCTTTTTCCTCTTGATCTCGACGTTGGGCTTCGAGTCCCGCAATTACGCCATTAATATCCTGAGAAATTCCGCCAATATAGCGTTGAGCATCTTCCACAATGGCCGATTGTAATCCTAATCTTGATGCGATCGTCAATGCATTCGATCGGCCTGGAATCCCCCAAAGCAATCGATAGGTCGGGGCCAGCAACACATCATCAAACTCAACGGAAGCATTCTCAAACCGATCGTCTTGATATTTCAATGCTTTAAGTTCACCAAAGTGAGTCGTGGCGATTGTTAGTTTGGCTGAATTTGCAAGGTGCTTTAGAAGTGCGATCGCCAAAGCTGAGCCTTCAGAGGGATCTGTTCCCGCACCGACTTCATCCAGTAATACCAACGCATTCGCTTGCTCCACACCTTCCTCGTCCAACGCATCCAGAATCCGACCAATGCGACGAATATGACCCGAAAAGGTCGAAAGACTTTGCTGCAATGATTGTTCATCACCAATGTCCGCCAACACTTGCCCAAACCACGGCAATTCGACAGGCTCCCGCGCCGGAACAAACAAGCCAACT
>JANXNM010000817.1 GCA_025354065.1 Synechococcales cyanobacterium 340R_concoct_173_sub
GTGTTGATAGTCTGCCTCAGTTTCAATAACTTTAGGCATAGCATCGACAAGTAAACTACGATAGGTTTTTGGATTAATAGTAAGGATCATTTTTCCACCTATTTTTATTGTATTCAGCGTGAGTTAAGAAATATTTGTAATAAACAACACTTTCCTGATAATCAATATCAACGATGAGTCGATAATTATTTCCTTTAATATTAAAAACAGTTAAATTTCCAACAGCCTCTGTCTCTCGATACACTAAACGAACATCTTCCAAACAAGTTGGCTCACTTTTTCTTATGAAATTGTACCAGTCTTGAATTGGGCGACTGACATCTGGATACTGGGAGGCTTCAGCACGGAGTTTGCCGATCGAAATCAAATGCATAATTAATGGTCCTGAGAATTTCTTTATTTAACATTCTTTTAGACTGTTTGTTTGCTTGATCATATTATACTCTCATTTTGAGAGGTGTGACAATTTTTTCTAAGTTCCCCACTCTCCATCAATCAAGAACAGCCTCTACATCAGGCTATAAGCTGACAATCGCCATTGTTATGAAGATATTTAATGCCTTACTCAAGTCGTTTGCGCAACGATTGGAGCCAATCTTGAGCTTGATCATAGACTGTTGTACCGATCGGAATTTTCTTGAGATGAGCTTCGATCGCCATTAGTTCTGCTTTAGCTTGATCTCGGTTGAGCGACGTATGGTTGCGCACGAGGGTATTAATTTGAGACTCAGTTCTTTGCAGCAAAGTACTAGCGTTGGCTTCTTCATTTAAACGGACTTTAGCGCGTTCGACTTGTTGTTGATAATCAGCAAGCACTTTGCGAGACTTTACATAGTCTGGATTCTGAACTGGAATAGATTGCAATTGCCCGATCGCTGATTCCCATTGTCGGACGATTGCTTGCCATTCAGCAACAGTATGGCTCTTGCCCTCAGTTAACTTCTGTGCGGATAGGGCAAAAGGAATAGCTGCTTGCATGAGTCTGCCAGATTGGTTTATGGCTTGATTTAATCCAGTGATTTTCTGAAAATCTATCCTGATTCGATTCTGTTCAATATTTGCGATTCGTCCCATTAGGCCATTGGAATTCAACAAATTAATCTGGCTAATCTCTCGCTCCCACTGGGTCAGAATCGTTTGTTTTTCAGTTTCATTGTTTGCTTTTGGGTAGCTCTTTTGATAATCAGCTATTTTATCGGTACTCTCTCTAAGTTGGGATTGTATGTTGTGCTCTTGAAACAGGATAGCTTCAGTACGCCCTGCGGATTCTCGACGTTGTTGAATTTCCCAACTACTGAATTGCCATCTACAATTGCGAAAATAACAATAATAGCTGTCATTGTAATTCTCAAATCCTTGCAAAGGAAGGGCATTTAAATGAGACTGTGCAGATTTGAGTTCTCGATCGCCCAGATCTAAATCATTAGGATGTTTTGCCTTTTGAATCAATTGTTCAGCTTTCTGTAAATTCACCATACCTTCTTGATAGTGGTAATCCCAACTTGCAATACTGGGCAATAATAGTATCGGAGCTTTTTGAGCGATCGCTTCTCTAATACCAGGAATGGGGAGATTTACAATAGCAAGTCCTGCCCCCAAAGCCCCGATCGTAATCGTGATAAATTTGATCCGTTGCCATGCAGTTTTGAAAACATTAGGGTTTGTAGGGTTAGACATAGCAAGAAAAGTAGAGCGATCATTATTACTTTAGAGGATTGTGTAGGGACGATCGTCACTTAATCATAATTTCATGAAATTCTTCTCCCTACTTCTAATCAACGTTCTCCACTTCATAAATTCCCCAAATCGCCATCGCCCGTAGATAGTGACATGCCCGAAAGGTCGCATTCGCCGTGATCGCTTCTGGAGTCCGAAACTGTAAGCCATTCTCATAGATTTGATTCACAACCGCCTCCGCGATCGCCATTCCTTCTGTCTTCATTCCCGACTGCACTAGAAATGCTGCCAGCCCAAAATTAATTCCCGTCCATACTTCTAGAGGATGGGTTGAATTAGCATTTTCCGGTTCGCCTGAGGGCCGCACACCGTTAGCTGCACCGATCGGCAAGGTAGATTTACCCAAAACCCGAGCGCCTTCAGAAATCCGCCCATCATTCCCACTCGCACCACCGGATGCTAAATATTCATTGAATTTGACAAAACAAGAATCATAAACAGTCTTCAATGCAATATTTGCACAATCGATCGGCACTACATCCGGCAAATTCAAAAGCCGTGCATAGAACTGCCCACAAAGCTGATCTGCCATCACCACATCAGAACCCGATTCA
>JANXNM010000822.1 GCA_025354065.1 Synechococcales cyanobacterium 340R_concoct_173_sub
TCCTGAATCATTAAAGCCCTACACCAATCTAAAATCTGTACCAGTACCCATTAAGGTCACAAATCTATGCATTCGTTATCCCAAGCTTTTCTTACCAGTATTTGAACGATCGTTTGGTTCTTGTGATATTTTTCATGGAACGAACTATACGGTCTACCCTTTCCGAAAAAGTCGGCAAGTTCTAACAATCTATGATTTAGCCTTTATCAAGTATCCCCAATATTGCAATAAAATTGTGCGAGCTTATGCCAATCGGGTTAGACGTTGTTTACATTGGACTGATTTAATTTTGACAATTTCTGAAAGTTCTAAACGAGATATTGTTGAGTATTTAGAATTTGATGCCGATCGTATTATTGTAACACCGCTCGCAAGTCGTTATGGCGCGGACTATAAGCCTCATATTCCAGTTTTTCAGCCGTATGACTCAACTCGACCATTCATTTTATTTGTCAGTACGATCGAACCTCGTAAAAATATAGTCGGTCTAATTGAAGCATTTGACCACCTAAAGCGAACCCAAAAAATTGATCATGATCTAGTACTCGTGGGACAAAAAGGTTGGCTCTATGAACCCATTTTTGAACGAATTGCCCGATCGCCCTATCAAGACTCGATTTATCATTTAGATTATCTGTCCGATGATAGGGTCGCAGAGTTTTATAGATGTGCCGATATATTTGTGTATCCATCTCATTATGAGGGATTTGGAATGCCCGTACTGGAGGCGATGACCTTGGGCGCTCCAGTGATTTGTAGCAATAATTCTTCGTTGCCAGAAGTTGCGGGGGATGCAGCGGTGATGATCGATGCAGAAGATCCACTGGCGATCGCTGATGCAATCATAAAAGTGATTGGCGATCGTGAATTTCGTCAGCAATTGATTGCGCAAGGAAAAGCCCGATCGATGCAATTCTCATGGCATCATACAGCCCAGGAAACATTGCGAGGATATCGACTATTAGAACATTATTAAAGTCTGCCGCTAATTAGTGACATAAAATTTCAATCAGTTTTTAAATTGCAAACATAATTAGAATAAATTAATCGACTACTAGGAAATTAATTTTCTAATTTCCACTATATTTTCAATACGCTAATGTTCTGTATTATAGTGATCCTATCTCGATTCTAACTGTTAAGGTGGCACACCGTGGTTGATACCAATCGTCCAGATATAACCCCAGACTTACTGATTCACCGACTTCAAGACGAAATTCACAACGCTCATCAGTACAACCTTAATCTATCTTCAACCTCTTCTCAGTTAGCCTATCGACAATCGAAATTAGAGTCTCTTAATACTATTTTGAATGATGCTTTGATAATGTCTCAAATTAGAACTAAGTTACCGAACAAATTTGCTCGCTTACCCATTCTTAGTAATGCAAGAGTCCAGCGATTCCTGTTAAAAATCTATAATTTCTTGTTTAAGGAGCACCGAACAATTAATTTAGGTGTAATTCAGGTAGTCCGCGAGTCCATCAGCCTGAATCAGCAATTATCAGAACAGACTAGTAACTTAGAAAATGTTCTTCAGCTAATAAATGTAACCCTAGACGATCGCATCAGTAGCCTAGACGATCGCATTAATGCTGTAATCGATAATAACCAATCAGCGAGTAATCTCACAGTCCAAAAGATTACTGCGATCGAAACCCGACTTGGAATTGCCGATCGAACCATTCAGTTTCTAGAAAAAAACTATGGCGATCGGCTCCGCTATTTACAAGCAGACCTTGCCCAGCAAAAGCGCCTAATCACCTTGCTCTTAGAACAGCAGAACAAACCGAATATTAATGCCCACGTAGTCACGGAAAACATAACCAAAGAATATAACAGCGCCGATCAAACAGAAAAAACTCAATCCCCACAAGAACTTCAAATAGATAACTTCTATCGTGCATTCGAGGATACCTTTAGAGGCGATCGTAGCCTCATTCGAGAACGTTTACAAGTTTATATTCCCTTTTTAAGAGAATCAGATCTCAGTCAATCTGGCGACGAAATTTTAGACCTTGGAAGTGGTCGGGGAGAATGGCTCGAACTCTTGAGGGATGAAAGGTATCAAGCTAGGGGTTTAGATATTAACCAGGCCATGATTCAAGAATGTAGGGAACTAGGACTTGCCGTTGTTGAAGGTGATGCCCTAATCTATCTAAAATCTTTATCTGACAACACTTTAGGTGCAGTAACAGGTTTTCATATTGTGGAACATTTTCCTTTTGAAAGCCTAATAGAATTGATGGCGGAAGCCTACCGTGTTGTCCGACCCAATGGATTGATAATTTTCGAGACTCCTAATCCCCGTAATGTTATTGTTGGGAGCTGTACTTTTTACACGGATCCAACACATAAGAATCCAATTCCTCCAGAAGTTTTACAGTTTATGATCAATTACTCAGGCTTTGAAAAAGCGCAAATCTTACTACTGAATCCATCTGAAGAGGTCCCAGTCTTAGAGGATTCTGCTATGGCCGATCGGTTCAACGAACTATTTTATGGTTCTATGGACTATGCCGTGATTGGGATTAAAGGATGAGAGTATTAGCTTTGACAACACAAGTACCTTTCGTCCGGGGAGGAGCTGAATGCTTAGCAGAGGGTCTCATTCGAGCAATTCAGCAAGCAGGTCATGAAGCGGAACTCGTCTCTATTCCATTTAAGTGGTACCCAGCCGAACAGATTCTAGACCATATGTTGATATCTCGACTGATGGATTTAACAGAAGCCTGCGGTGACAATATCGATCGCGTCATCGGATTAAAATTTCCGACTTATCTCGTGCCGCACCCCCACAAAGTAATGTGGATCGTTCATCAACATCGCTCTGCCTATGATCTTTGGAGTTCACCGCATGGAGGGCTGATTCAGTCGTCAAATGGCTCACAAGTTCGACAAGCAATTATCAATGCAGATAACTATGCTTTCACTGAATGTAAAAGGATTTATACAATAGCAAACAATGTTTCTAAACGGCTAAAACGATTTAATAACGTCGATTCGCAACCCCTTTATAGTCCACCTCAAGGAGCCGATGATTTTTACTGCGCTCCTTCATCCGACTATATCTTCTTTCCTAGTCGGCTGAATGTTATGAAGCGGCAACATCTTGTTCTTCAAGCCATGGCCCATACACACCACCCAGTTAAGGTAGTATTTGCAGGCAAGTCAGATGATGAAGCTTATGGAAAATCTCTACAAGAATTAGTTAACACACTGAATCTCAGAAGTCGAGTAGAGTTTCTTAATGAAGTTAGTGAGGCCGAGAAAATTTCCCGTTATGCTCAGGCGATCGCGGTAGTTTATCCTCCACTTGACGAGGATTATGGATATATCACTTTAGAGGCAATGTTATCGTCTAAACCCGTCATCACCTGCCAAGATTCCGGTGGGTCATTGGAGTTTGTCCTAGATAGACATACAGGTTTAGTGACAGAACCAATACCAAAAAATCTAGCTAGCGCAATGGACCAGATCTGGGACGATCGGGCTTTATCTAAAACCTTGGGAGAATCAGGACGCGATCGTTATGCGCAAATGAATATTAGTTGGGCCAACGTAGTTCAAAAGCTTTTACTGTGAGTCTTAAACTGTGAAAATTAACTATTTCTCTCCTCTTCCTCAGGCCAAATCTGGAATTTCTGAAGTCGCTGCCTTAATCATTCCCGCCCTCAGTCAATATGCTGAAGTGACGGCCTGGACAGATCAAGAGGAATGGGATAAGGACTTAGAGAATTATGCAAAAATTCGTCAGTATCAATCCAATGAAATAGATTGGAGCGAACTCAATAAAACAGATTTGAATGTTTATCATATTGGTAACAATATTGACTATCACCGTCATATTTTAGTGCTGAGTCAGCAGCTTCCTGGCATAGTAGTTTTGCATGATATTACGTTGTCCCACCTTTTTCGTGGTTTTTATAGTGAGCAAGAAAGTAAGGCGGTAGCTAGAAGCTCTATAGACTCAGTAGTAGACGATTTTGCCACAACTGAATGGGCGATCGATAATGCGGCATCTGTCATTGTTCATAGTCGTGGAGCATTGACGGAGTTAGCCCAACATCAACGCTGGTTAGTGAGATACCAGCCGTTACCCTATGATGTCAATCCACCATTACTTACAGATCCAGCTCCACTTGCGCCTCCTTATCGATTGATAATTTTTGGACATATTGGCTCAAACCGCCGGGTAGAGTCAGTATTACAAGCTTTAGAAGAATTGCCAGCTAGAGCGCTGTTTCACTTAGATATCTACGGTAGTGTCTACAATGACAAGGAATTAAGGCAGCAGATTGAACAACGTAAGTTAAAGTCCATTGTGACTATCCATGGATTTGCAACTGATGAAATACTCGATCGGGCCTTGTCGAAAGCTCATCTAGCCATTAATTTACGTTATCCAACCATGGGGGAAGCCTCTCTCAGCCAATTAAGAATTTGGCGACATGCCTTGCCGTCAATAGTGACACAAGTAGGTTGGTATGAGGAACAGTCAGAAGATGCTGTTTTATTCGTCCGACAAGAGCATGAAATTGAAGATATTAAGCGGCACCTACAGCGGTTGATTGACGATCCTGGATCACTAGTCGCTATGGGCAAATGTGGACGTGAGATTCTAGAAGAAAACCATTCTCCTGACGCCTATGCCAAAGCGCTGATTGAGTTAGCTAAAGAGTTACCGATCGGCTACCAAGCCTTAACAGCTCAATATTTAGTGCGACGAGTTGGAAGGGAAATAGCTCCTTGGCAGATTCCTGGATTAAGTAACCAAGAGTTAAGTCGCATCGCAAAAGCCATCCATTTTCTAACTCAATAAACTTCGTTGAGTTAGTGTCATTGAGCTAATATTTACGATCTTTCGGTTCAAACTGATTAACTACCACAGGCATGTAATCAATAGTAACCCCAGCTTCAGGACTGTAGGACGCGATCGTATGCTG
>JANXNM010000824.1 GCA_025354065.1 Synechococcales cyanobacterium 340R_concoct_173_sub
CCCGTTTCCGGTGAAGTTTAAACTGCCAGATGGGGTTAAAGAATCCATGCCTCTGACACAAGTGAAGGCGATCGATGGCATCCGAACTTTGCGATTTTACTCACCGCCGGACATCAGCCACACGATCGAATTCCGAGGGCATCTATGGCAAGTTACGGGCATCCATCACGAGTGTCAAATCAAGGGCAGTCCGAATCCCGATCGATTGCCAACTATCCTTACAAAACACCTAGGCCCGGTTTAGGTCAAGGTCCAATCAAAAACCCCGATCGTCTTCAGTGGCGATCGGGGTTTTTGCAAGTTTAAATTTGAAAAGTCTGTCAGAATTCTATATAAGCCCTAACTAGTAAGTATGCCGTTCCCAAAATCAGCGCAAAGCAAAGGTGGCAAAGCTGCCGCCAGCAACCGCCAAAAGACGATCGCAAAAGAAACAATCCTGAAGACAAGACCTTGGGAGAAGTCCACAGGTCCCGTCACGAAGGAAGGATTACAGTCCGTGACGGCGAATATCCGTTTTGACTCTATCCTTCGCTTTGGGTGCGTGTTTAAATCGAAAGATTCAGCCGTGAAAGCCCGTAAAGCCTTTCTCGCAAAGGTTAAAGAACTCCATCAACATCTGAAATCCCAGAATTTGGGAGTTGTGAACTGTCTCGTAACCGAAACTCAATACAACGACAACAAATCTATAAATGCCAAGTTTTCGGCGACATTGCGATGTCCAACGCCAGAAGGGATCGCGATCGGGAAACCATGGTTTCCCGATCGGACCTGGCTACACTGACTCTTCTTCTTCGATCCTTGCTAGTTCTATCTGCCTAGTTTGTTCATTCTTTGTGCTCTCTGACAGCAAAGCGATCGCCTCTTCAGTCGATGTCACGATCGCCGCTTGTCCTAACCAGTCGTGATGCCATCGGACTTGACACGGAGTAAGTTTGCGGGCCGATGCTGGTTTAGTCCCGTCTTTCACTTCGAGTAAAAAGTTAGCGCCCTGGTAGCCAACTAGAAGATCTGGAATGCCATCATGGGCAGTGTGGAGAGATTGCACTGACGCTCCAAGCCGTCTCAGGGCTGCGACGATTTCGGCTTGATTTCGATCGGTTCGTGCGGCTCGTCTCATGGGGTTTCAAGATTGACTTTAGTATCCAATGCAGTTCTCCGGTGTCGAATTTAATAAGGTGATGTAGCGGCATTGGGTATGGTGGATCCTGAATTGTTCCGATCCGACCACTTGTCTGAATTCGATCGCCTGTCTTGAAGTCAGACATCCATCATCATTTTCTGAAGCCTTTCTTGTTTGCGTTCCACTTCAGTGACTCGCGTTATCAATTCGAGTAACTTCGACTTCCCAACGATCGCATCACTGGGAAGGTCAGTGGATCCAAGTGCATAACGCAACGCGTCAATAATCACCCGCGTCTTATCCTCGCCTGACTGTTGGATCCGATCGTCTAGCACTGATAACAAATCGCTAGGGCATCTAAACGTAATTTTCTGACTCTCCATCGTTCTCTCACAGATAGCGGATCCACCACTACTATTCTAGCCGATCTATCTTACTTTGCGTCTCACATTGTCAGACTGAGAATGACTATTATCCTATTTAGGCTGTAATGTATACACAGTATGAAGATTAGCGATTTAGGCTTACATATTAGATGTCTAATGTGTAATATGTAAGAGCGTAAGACATAGACAGTCACTAACTTACGGAGGTTTTAGGATGAAATTAGTAGGCTATGCGCGGGTTTCAACTGTTGATCAAGCCGATAACACTTCACTGGAAGACCAGAAAACTAGAATTTTGTCTTACGGCGTTGCAATGGGGCATGAGGTCGTTAATTGCTTCTCAGAGGTTGCTAGTGGTAAGCAGGCAGGTAATCGCCCTGAGTTTCAGACAGCGATCGCTCTCTTGAAAAGTGGAGGTGCTGACGGCCTTATTGTTGCCAAGCTCGATCGGTTAGGTCGGAACGTTCGGGATATTTTGCAGTTTGTGGATGAGGTAATCACGCCACTTGGTAAGAGTTTGGTAATTCTGGACTTGCAGATTGATACATCCACGCCATCGGGTCGGATGGTCCTAACGATGATGGGAGCTATGGCAGAGATGGAACGTGCCGTCATTCGGGAACGGGTTGAACGTGGAAGGCAAGCCAAAGCCGATCGCGGGGGATATGCGTTCGGTGCGCCGCCGATCGGTAAGAAAGCCGTAGAGGGTGAATTAGTGCCCGATGAGTTGGAGCAAGAAACGATCGCCACTATTTTCAGGCAACGGCGATCGGGAAAGTCCCCACAGAAAATCGCTGATTATTTGAACGCCCAAAATATTCCAACAAAGCGCGGTGGAACCTGGCATCATTCCACAGTCCGAAAAGTGTTAGGGCGATCGGCCTAGTCATTTTTCGGCTAAACCGATCGCCGTTGTAGCAATCAGGTCCGATGGCTGTCGCTTGGGTGAGCGCAGACCCTGGAACTTTAGACTTATATATTAGAAAAACACTGCCCTTCCTTAGTACCCTTAGTACCTTACTTTTATAAAAATAAGTAAGTAAGGTACTAAGGGAAAGCCGCTCTGTGACTAGGTTATAGTACTCTTAGTACCCTTAGTACCCTGTTTAAAGGGGTTTTGAAATTAGAGAATGTCGGGCAGTTGTAAGCCTCCCTGAATGTCAGCGGCATAGTTGGAAAAAAGTACTTCCGGGTCATGCCCTGCCATCTGTGCGATCGTCATCGGATTCACCCCACCCGCTAAGGCATGACTGATGAAGGTATGGCGGGTGTTGTAAGGTTTCCGGTAACTCACCCCGGCATTCTTAAGAACCGTCTTCCATGCGCGGTTCCTAAAATTGTGGTCATCGATCGCCCCGCCCTTGGGTGAAGGAAACACTAAATCATCCGGCTTAAAGTCCTGTGGGCATCGGGAACGCAGCATGGCAGATAGACGAGTAGTTAACCTGAATTCCCTTGATCGGTTCGTCTTAGTGGTTTTCCTCACGCCCCGGCTGATAGATTCCCCGATCCAAACCTTCCCGCAATCCTCCGACAGATGAACCCAGCGCAATCCGATCGCCTCTCCGGTTCTGCATCCGGTAGACAGCAGGAATTCAACGAAATCTCCATAGTGGCGGTAATGTTGGTTCTGCCTGAAGCCTGCAAGGATTACGGTAATTTCAAGCTTCGTAAAAGGCCGTGCGCTCTGTTTTGGTGGAACCTTGACCCGCTTCAAAACCTCGTCCCATGGGTTCACTGAGACCAAACCTTCCTTAATGCCCCACTGCCAACAGGCAGACAGCCGAGTTAGGTACCCTTTTTGAGTATCTAGGGAAATAACTTTAGCTAGGTCCAGCCGAAACTGATCGGCTCTGCCCTCACCAATCGCCGCGTCTTCATCTCCTAGCAAGGCCAAAACCTTAGAGCCGATCGCCTGGTACTTACCCATGGTTTGAGATTCAACACCTTGGGACTTGTGCTGAATGAAGCGATCGAATAAATCCAGCGCTGAAACTTTGGTCCCCGGCTCCGGAGGATTTACGCCTGTTCTGTATGTGGCAAGGGTTCGATCGAACTTCCCCGTGATGATATCGGTTTCGATTTGGCTAACTCTTCCCTGTGCGATCGTCCGTCCCAATTGGGTGTCATCCAAGCCAAGGGATAGGCTAAACCGCTCACCTTGGCAACTCCACCGAAGACGTAGCCGCCCTCTGAAAGATTCAACCTTTACCGCCATCTGGGAACCCCACTCGATACCAATTCGATACCAACTCTAAGGTATGAGTTACGAAGGCAATGGGTTTAAATGGCGTAGGTTGTCACAAATGATACGGTTAGGAGATTCCCTAAGGCGATCCCTAGATACAACAAAACCCGCTCTAGAAACGGGTTTCAAGGAATGGACGATACAAGATTCGAACTTGTGACCCCTTCCGTGTGAAGGAAGTGCGCTACCACTGTGCTAATCGTCCGTGGTAACTGTGCTGGTTACACTCCTTATCTATATTAGCGACTATCTTGTTTTATGTCTAGTTTTTTATAAGGAAACTTGAGGCAAAAGCAAAAATAGTACGAATGTATTGACAGATTTAACAGATTCTCATATCGTACTAGTGTACTGGTTTGGTAACGATTAATTTAACTGGGGATGAGCTTCATTGCAACGCTGTCTCCAGTTCTTTATTTTAGAGAACCTTTGATTAGTGGAGAGACTTCTATGACGGCTATCTCAACGCGACCACCTCGTACTACTAAACCTCCTGCTGACTAGCGATCGATCAGAGACCATCATTGTTGCGCCGGATATTACTCGTACTCTTGCGCTTGATGCTGGAAACTATGGTTTGAAGTATTGGGATGGCGTGAGCGTTCCGCGTGCTATTCGATCGATTCGGTTTCAGGTGCCTCAGGGACGAGATTCGGTGAAGTATTCAGAGTCCTCGCCTTTGGTTCAGTTGACGGATGGTAAGCGCTATCATTTTAGTAGTCAGGCTTATAAATATCGTCGTCAGCAACAGACGGTGGTTGAGAATAAAGTTGATTTAGCTAAACTCCATCTCTATGCCTGTTTAGAA
>JANXNM010000840.1 GCA_025354065.1 Synechococcales cyanobacterium 340R_concoct_173_sub
TTGCCTTGATGAGGATAGTGCTGAGATTCCGATTTCTCAATTGACGCAAGGCTTAAAATTGGCGGCTAGTCAGGACGATCGGGCCAGCCAAGCACTCTGCAATAATAGTTTGGGTATTGCGTATGTGATGATCAATCAACCGGATGAGGCATTGCCCTATTTGATCGCAGGATTACAAGCAGCCCAGGAATCGGGCGATCGCTATTTGCAGGGAATGAATTTAACATACTTTTCGGCAGCGCAGGCATTGCTGGGAAAAAGTAATGATGCATTATTATCTGCGATTTTGGCGATGTATACATTAGAACAAATTCAAGCCTCCGAATGGCAACAGTCTCGCAATGATTTATTGATTTTACGAGGTCGATTGGGGGTTGAAGAATTCGATTTGCAAGTACAAGCTTTACGACCTATGGTGATTCGATCGATTGGAGTTGATGGCTATGACCATGTATTAACATTATTAGTTTAATTCACTAGTTTAATGTACAGTCACTCGATCGCCCAGAATATAGGTGGCCTCGACAGAGCGATCGTCCCCCATCATCATCAAACTAAATAACCGATCGTTTATATTATCCCAATTATTCATTGGTGCAGCATTACGCAATGCCATCAACGGTGTCGCTTTGGGATTCCATATGACAAAATCAGCTTCTTTGCCAACGTTGAAATTTCCGATCTTATGATCAAGTGAAAGCGATCGGGCACCCCCGAGAGTTAATAGGAAAAGCATTTGAATAGCAGAGATCTGCTTGCCGTCGCCGGTCTGGAGCGTCACTGTCTCACTCATAACTTCCTCCCCAGGTTCTTTGTTTAGACCATGAAACCAAGCGGCGCGCCGGCTGGCAAGGCCAAACCGGCAAACTGCGCCTTGCCAAGGCTGCTCGACGACCCAAGATAACTGCATGGCCAGTGTGATCATTCCGTGCCCGCAATGTAAGGCAAAAAACCGCATTCCCGCCGCCCGCCTGAAGGAGCATCCACGCTGTGGGAGCTGCCAGACCGAGCTTGTTCTGGCCGAGCCGGTCGAAGTCGACAGTGCAACCCTAAAGGACCTGGTCGCCGAGTCGAGCCTGCCTTTCCTGGTCGACTTCTGGGCTCCCTGGTGTGGCCCCTGCCGCATGGTCGCCCCGGTGCTAAAAGACATCGCCGGCCGCTATCG
>JANXNM010000856.1 GCA_025354065.1 Synechococcales cyanobacterium 340R_concoct_173_sub
TTACAAACTGCCGACGACAATCGTAGCAGATGTGATTTTGCTTACCTCGTTTGATGCCATTTTTACGGATATTAGTACTGTTGCACTCAGGGCATTTCATGGTAATTATCCTCGTTTTCATACCTTAATTATGCAACGCCGGATTACCTTCACGATCGATGATCGCCCCAATTTCTTCCTGGACTTCCTGAAGTACCGATTCTAAGACTGACATAAAATATTTCCTGAAGGGAATAAAGCGGCGAGTAAAGCAGCTTTATTCATCCGACCTGCATTGGGGATACCTTTTGCCGTTGCAGCTTTGCGTAAGGAATGGACACGTAGGTCAGAGACGATCGATTCTGACGTTAGTGGTTCAGATGTTTGAACTGTCAAAATTTCTGTTGGGGCTTCTGGCATTAGTAGCTCAGATGTTTGAACTGTCAAAATTTCTGTGGAAGCTTCGGGAATTTCTAGAGCTTCGATAAAGGCTTCAGATGCGCTGACAAAGGCAATCTGTATGATCTTGGTAAAACCCAGGATGATTGAGACACAAAGGATGCCAATGAAGAGGGCGATCGCTTTATAGACCTGTTTCGCTCTATCAGAACTGAGTATTTGGAATACTCTTTGGCTCAGGTCAATGAACCAGACGATCGGGATCATGAATGTATCAATCCAATTAATAATTTGCATTTGAATTCTCCTGGCCCACTTGAAAGGTTTGGGCATAATTTGGTATTGCATCTGGGCGATCGCCCCTTCAGTCCCAAGATAAAGCGATCGATCGCGCATCTGTTTGCCCTTGAGCAAACTGGACTGGTTCTGGTGTAATCTGTCGTGGACTTTCGGTCTGACGATAGCCCTTTGCTTCTTTTTGGCGGATTAATGAATCCATCTTCCGAAATGCAATCGTACCATTCCCAATTGAATGATGCTTGGATTGAGTCGCATTGCCAATTCGTCCATATTCCACATAGAGATCACCATTCTGGAGTAGCCAAATCGACCAGAATTTGTTGTGATTGTTTGCTGGCTCGACACAAGTAAAATGCCATTGAACGATCGCGACATCCAACTCAGAACGTCCCATCTGGTTCTCCTATTTTTGACAGTTTAAAAAAGTAGGAGAGGTTTCCCCCTCCCACGTCTGGATTAATCAGCGAAATTCACTAATCGATCGCCTATCAATTGTTCATGCATAATCCGTTGAGATGCCTCACGAACGAAACTCGCATTGCCAGAACTGGCCCATTCCCGTAATGCCAGCAATCGCTGATTGTTCCGCCTGAATTGCGGTTCCTTCAGATTGATTTCCGCTAGCATTGCTTCCAATGTGGTTTGTCCCGGTTGACCTGCCGCATATGCCGCCACTGCCGATTCATGAACGACTTTACGAATTTCATCTCCCGTGAAATCTGGCGTTTGTTCCGATAGCAGATCGAGCCAATCCTGAGCAAGGTCAGGAGCGATCGTCTCCAACAACCGATACCGTTCCATCTGCACCTGAAAGATACCTCGTCGCGCTGGAATGTCGGGCAAATCTACCAAGAAGCATTTGGCAAATCGACGAATCAATTCTGGTTTCAATTTCCACGGTTCGTTTGCTGTAGCTGCAACAAAGACCGAGGAATTATGTTCTTGAAACCATTGCAGGAAGTAACCCAAGATACGACTAGAAGTCCCACCATCGTTATCGCTACTCCCTAACATTTTGTCAATCTCATCCAGCATTAAGATACTGGGTGCGATCGCTTCAGCAGCTTGAATCACGGCTCTCAGATTTGCTTCTGATGCACCGAGTTCCTTTTGCATCAGTTTAGATAGGTCGAGAACAACGATCGGCAATCCCCAAGTCTTCGCAAGGCATTTGACACCCAGCGTTTTACCCGTGCCGCCTTCTCCAGCAAGCAGCATTCCTTTCGGAAATGGGATATTCCAATCTTGAGCCGTTGGTTCAAGCAAACAACCCATACGGGATGCCCATTCAGAGAGAACAGGCATTCCTTGAACTTCCACATCGGGCGCTTGGGCATATTCAATGCCTTGACTGGCATAGCGTTGTTGTTTGATACGGTTGATGGCTTCGATCGAACAGTCGTCAATTCTCCGATCGGCGATCGCCACTAATTGCAAAACATCGTCGATTGCTTCTTGAGTCATACCCAAAACAGCACGGACCAATCGTTTCATTCCATCTTCGTCCAGATTGACGGGAAGAGATTGACGTTGCGATCGGGCACTATCTTGCAATGCAGTGATTCTACGTTGAACGATCGCACTCGCTTCTGATTCATCGGGTAAAGGATGTTTCAAATCAGCAATCAAATCCTGGAATACGATCGGGGTTTGTTCGCCGTCGT
>JANXNM010000863.1 GCA_025354065.1 Synechococcales cyanobacterium 340R_concoct_173_sub
ATTGTGGACACCGAAGGGAACACTGTTACGATCGATTTTGGAAGACTATTTGAAACGAGAACAAACAAAACGCGGTTATCTTCCGGTAGTCACTCCCCACATTGCAAAAGTTGATTTATTCAAACGATCGGGACATTGGCAGAAATATTCTGAAGATATGTTCCCAATGATGGCCGAAAGTCAGGACGAGAAAGATAAAGAGATTGGTTTTGTAATGAAGCCGATGAACTGTCCCTTCCACATTCAAATCTACAAATCAGAACTACGATCGTATCGCGAATTGCCCATGCGATTGGCTGAATTTGGAACGGTCTATCGCTATGAACAATCGGGTGAACTTGGCGGATTGACTCGTGTTCGGGGCTTTACCGTTGATGATTCTCACTTGTTTGTGACCCCGGAACAACTAGATGCAGAATTCATGAGTGTTGTGGAACTGATTCTCAGCGTATTCAAGAGTTTGCAATTAACAAATTTCCGCGCTCGACTGAGTTTCCGCGATCCCGAAAACCCCAGCAAATATTTGGGTTCGGATGAGGCTTGGAATAAAGCCGAAAATGCCATTCGTAATGCTGTCGAAAAAGTGGACATGGCGCATTTTGAAGGCATTGGTGAAGCGGCATTCTATGGACCAAAACTAGACTTCATTTTCCAAGATGCTTTAGAACGCGAATGGCAATTGGGAACGGTTCAGGTTGATTACAACTTGCCCGATCGGTTTGATTTAGAATATGTCGCAGAAGACGGCACCCGCAAACGTCCGGTGATGTTGCATCGCGCCCCATTTGGGTCATTAGAGCGATTGATTGGCATCCTAATTGAACAGTATGCGGGCGATTTCCCGACTTGGCTCGCTCCTGTACAGATTCGATTACTTCCTGTGGGCGATGATTTTGTACAATTTGCCAAGGATACTGTTGCGGCGATGTTATTACTCGGAATTCGAGCAGAAGTGGACTTAGGCGGCGATCGTTTAGGTAAGCTGATTCGTAATGCTGAAAAGGACAAAATCCCTGTTATGGCGGTTGTCGGGGCAAAGGAAATAGAATCTAACTCCCTAAGTATTCGCACTCGTGCTGAAGGTGAATTGGGTTCAATTGATATTGCTACCGTGAGCGATCGGCTAGTTAAAGCAAATGCCACCAATGGTAACTTCTAACATTTGATTTAAATCAATTCAAATCCTATTAAAACCTTCTAAATTTAGGAGGTTTTTTATTATAGAATCTATTTGATATCTTACTCAAAGGCTGAAAGTCGCTTCATTATTAGCCTGACAAAGCAGAGGTTCATTTTTAGCATCGCATGAGTTGGACCAGCGGGTTACTCGAAAAACTCTTTCAACGGATCTTGGTGTAAGGAGAGTGCGATCGGGTTTGGAGTGAGGTTGAAGGGCGATCTCTACTTATTTGGTATTTATGTAGATAAGTTATCGGTCTAAGATCTGCGATCGGTAGGAGTTGCAGTTGAAAATAGTCTGTTCGGCTCCAAAGTTGACTAACTGTGAAGTTTGCTGAAAAACTCAGGATTTTTACGGTTCGGGAAACCGCACTCATAGCATTATGAAATACTCAGTAACGCACCTGTAGCTAGATCTCACAT
>JANXNM010000875.1 GCA_025354065.1 Synechococcales cyanobacterium 340R_concoct_173_sub
CCATTGGACTTGGCAAGGAGTAAGTTTTCGGGCCGATGCTGGTTTAGTCCCGTCTTTCACTTCGATCAGAAAATTTCTGCCCTGGTAGCCAACTAGAAGATCTGGCACCCCATCATGAACTGAGTGAAGTGGTTGCACTGATGCCCCTAACTTTCTCAGGGCTGCGACGATTTCGGCTTGATTTCGATCGGTTCGTGCGGCTCGTCTCATAGGGCTTGAGAATGGATTTCAGGATAAAGAATTGCGAACCATCGTCAAAATCGACAAAGGCATAGAGAGGCAAATCGTAAGGCGACGATCGGATCGTTCCAGTGCGTCCAGTCGGGGTGATCACTCGATCGCCGGGTACATAGTCCATGGTTTAGTAACTCGTCTCACGGTGAGATTGAGAAAGCCGATCGTCATGGTCCAAATCTGGACTAAATCAGTTTTTAGCTGTCTCACTCTGAAACCTTTACGGGGCAATCTTTTCAACATTTAAGTAGTCCAGACAATCCAGAATAGTGCGTTGAACTTCTGTCCACAAGGCAGTTAACCAAGGCCAAACACATAACCGGAAACACTTACGCTGCAACGGTTTTACCGATCGGCTAGTCCAAAGTCAAAAACACTGGACTAGTTCTGGACTAAATGAGGTCAATTATTGAGACTCAATTCTAGACTGTGCGACATACTGCGATCGGAGTATATGGCAAGTCGAGACTTTGAGACTGATTCACCCGGTGATACGGTCAACTTAAGTCAACCCCGGTCAACCCATGGCAAACCTGAAACTCGCCTCTACAAAAATTCCGATCGAACTCATGGAACGGCTTAATCGGTTTACTGAGTTAACCGGGTTAACTCAAAGTGCCGCGATCCGGCAAGCGATCGAGCAATTCCTAGACAACACTGAGTTAACCGGGTTAGCCGGGTTAACTGCAATTGAGGGCAATTTAACGCCATCTCAGCTTGTAACAACGGATAACTCGGTTAACTCACGGTTAACTGTGATTGAGGCCCGTCTAGCAGCTTTAGAGATCGCCATTGTCACCAATTCACCAAACACCACATCCAAAGCACCACCGATCGAACCAACTTCAACACCAACTTCACCGATCGCTGTCACCAAAAAAGCACCAGCTGCACCAACACCTTTACCACCGATCGCCGGGGCATTGACGACCGGGCAGTTGTTTAAGGCTCTCAAAGCGTTGGGATATTCCAAAACAGACAAAACTCTAAGCAGACTAATTAACCAGGCGAGGGCTACTCAGCAACTTCCATCGGACTTAATAGCGCTTGGTGTGCGAGCTGACTGGGAGACACGGGCTAATGCTAAGGCCACTAACAATCGGGTCCGATGGTTGCGCTTTGACGGCTGATGATTGGGCGGGTCATGCGGCGATCGCGTCCCAGATTTCATGGGGAACGTAGGTCATTTGTGATTTCATCGTTTGGATAGTTTCAGCAGAATGGTTCTTTAAGCGTTCGGATTGGATGAAATCTCGCCATTCGTCCGGGGGATTTTTGGGCGTTACATCAATCTGTATAGGTAGATTCTCCCTATTACAGATTGACGTAACGGATTCAGAAAGCCTACGACGAGCCGCTTCTAGGAGCCTTGCCCGGATAGGGTCGAAATCCATATTGACTTGAAACCGCTCTGAATTTGCGCCGCGCTTGCCCTTGCGATCGATCTTCTGAATTGCGCCGGCGCGATCGGTCTTATCTCGTTCAAGTCCCAATTTCTTCAGAAGCTTATGACAGATTTCGATCGCGCTTTGTCGGTTGTCAATTTGGAGACGGAGCCAGTGAGAGATTTCACGCGCTGCGCTAACTGCCCATTTTTTGACTTTCTGGCAGCGCGGGTCTGCATTGGAATAGATTGCGCCATCAAGTAAATCCAACACGCCAGACTTCGCAACTAGGAGCGCTTTCACATAGGACTGGGGTAATCTGTGCAACGCTTTCACACTCCCAGAAAGAACCGCCTTCACCGCTGCGTCATCCTCTTGTTTAGCACCGTCAAGATTTTCGGCTTTGGCCTGAAGTCGAACGCCCCGCGCCATCGCCCCATAGTCTTGAGTCAATGCCCGGTAGCACTCCTCTGGACAGTCGAACAGTACGCCGGGGAATTGATCGCGGTAGATGAGTTTTTGGGCAAGAACCCGATCGGCTTTACTAACGTCTAGCCCTTGAAGTTGCTTACGTGCCCATTCGAGAGAGTGGTGACGATCGATGGTGGCCGCCGCGATGGTGGCCGCCTCTTCCCGTTCAATTTCTTCAGTGATAGATTTCCAAAGCTTGACCGTTTCGCTGTCCTTTTGCAGCGCTTCACAATTGACGTTATGACCTGCGCTCTTTAATTTTTGGGTCAGGGCGATATGAGCGATTAGTTTTTGACTTCCTAGTGTCGCCTTGGCTGATGCTACATAGTCAAGCACCGCCGTTTGGATCGTCCCTTTCAATTCACCGTCCTCATTGGACGCGGTGAGGAGTTCACCCAAGTCATAAACCCCGGCGATCGCTTTGGCGTTCAATCCCAAGCGTCGCTTAATGGCACGGGGTGAGAGTAACGATTCATCGGCATCACTCAGGATGAAGTCAGGACAAAAAACTACGCGGGGGACTGGGGGACGGTAGCGTCCTAATAACTGAGAATGGGTGTCCGTCCCTAGTACCGGGAAGTAGCCCCATACTGCACTGAAATAGGCATCCTCAACACTCACACCGCCTTCAATGCTGACCCCAGATTTTGCCGATGGCGAGAGGATGAGAACATCAGGCTTATTTTCCTGTAGCCATTGGTCAGGCTGTTCAAAGAATTCGGTGAACTTACCGCTTTCATTGGTGTCTGAGTCGATTCGGATCACGCGACGATTGGCAAATTGTTTATTGATTGCCCGCTCTACTCTCACCCCTTCACGTCGTGAGCTAGCAACGTAAATAATCCGGTTCCCTAATCCAACTGTTTCAAGTAGTCGCGCCCGGAAACCAGAGGCTTGACCCCGGTAAAGTTTCACATCCCATGGGGTTGATTCTTTCTTGTGGATGAAGACTCTGACACTTTCACAACCGGAGACCGATCGCATGAAGTTCCCCGCGCGATTCGGTAAGCCATCCTCTGACAGGACGATCGCCCCGGTCTGGATTGAATGACGTGCCGCCGCCGTGAAGCGCTCTAGGATGTCAGCGTAGCGATTCCCTAGGGTATCCCCTTGGGTCAAGCTGTGAATGACTTGGTTTGCTTCATCCAAAATTAGATTGACGGGCTTAGACCATAGCCAAGTGGGGATCCGGTGCATTGAATCGGCACACATGACAATCCCGTTGCGATGGATGGCATCGGCCCAGAGTGCGGCTTGACTAGCGGTATCCGTCCCGTAGTTGTGAATGTGGGGTAGATTCCAGTTATGGGCTGTCTGCTGTCCTGTGGCGTTGGTGGGACTCAATACCAGGTTGAAAGCGATCGATGCCGCAACCCAGTCAGCACCGATCCTTGTGGTCTTTCCGCCGTTCATGTTGGCGCTAAGGCAGTGGATTGCCCCTTGCTGTAATTCCGGTAGAGACGGTAGATACTCGCCTTCTGTGGCACGTTCTACGGGGTAGCTGAGGGTATTTAGTCGCTTCAGATTCTCTAGAGCCTGAAGGATTCGGCTATCCCGTTTGTAAGTGTCGAGATCGATCGCGTCAGCGATGACGGCATCTAGCCAGACATGGGCACCTTCCCCGAGAGTAAATAGGGCATCGTCTACACCTTTACCGACCGACCTATTCCACAGCGCGACATGGGGCTTACAGCCTTTGTCTTTGATGGCGATGCCTAGTCCTAGAATCTGCTGACGTACATTCTTCTGAGTGCTTAATTTTTCGTCTTGGTCGAAGAAGATAAGGACTTTTTGGCCGGGGGATACAAGCGCCGCAATGATGGGGTGAAGCTCTTTAGAGCCTTTCTGATGCCATTGGGTGATGCCGCGTAGCGCGATCGCTGGGATGCCATGAGCGATAAGAGCCAGCGCTTTTTTAAGTCCCTCAGCCAGGGCGATCGGTAGACAGCAACGCTTCACGACTTGCCAGAAGGTCTCGTTTGGTTCTGGGGTGACGTGATAGCGATCGTAGATGAGTTGTGTGGTTTCAGAGTCAACCCATGGCAAGAGCGGTGCGGCTTCCATCCCTTGGGGTGTTTCGTATTTGATGGTTTTGATTTTTGGAGCATTGCCAAAACCTTTGTATTCCGTTGATTCTCTGGGGTTCTGAGGTTTGACGTAGGGAATAGATGCCGCCGCGCCGTCGAGGGTTGTACCTAGGACATACCAAGCGCCCGCCGCCATGAATTGATAGCGATCGAGTATTTGTTTCGCTGGGGTAGTGACGTAGCTTGTGACCCGTTGGACTTTGGCAACGGCTTCTGATGCCAGTAGCTCTACCGCCGCGTCCCCTTCGACCCATCGGACGTTAGCGAGAGTCAGACGATCGGGTATGGCTGATTGTCGGAATTCGGGAAGGAAAAGGTTTGATTTATTGGTGGGGATTAATTTAGACATTGGAGTTTCCTCCGTTTTCGATCGTCACCAATAGCCGATCTACAAGCCGCGATCGCCATCTGCTGTAGGGACTAGCGGTTATTCGATCGATCGCCCAACGCCATAAAAAGACGGTGATACTCTGTCTGGCACTATTTTTTAGTAAAAGCTCAAAAACCTTACGGACTGTGCGATCGAGTTGGTCAAGACGATCGCTATTCCCCTCTGATACCAAAGGTTTATCGACTTCTACGCGGGGAGAAACGCTCGAAAACGGGTTATAGTTAGAAGATAAAGACGGATATTTTTTTTGCAAATCTCTGCTAAAAGAGATCTCGTTTATGCAAAAATGTGGCACGATAAATATACCTAGGTACCTAACTGGTACCGACTAATTGTCTCTAGAGAAGTGAGCAACCGCCAAGTTAACTGCACTTTTCTAAGAGAACGTTTACAAAAAACACCCTAGTAGCTTTATGCCGCTGGGGTGTTTTGCTTTGCCCAGAAATCTAGAACTTCCCGAGCAAAAATCACGGGCTTCATATCGCGTTCTTTGGCTTTGACTTCAATCATTTTTCGGGTGTCTGGACAGACTCGGAGAAACAAATCGACGCGCTTGATACTACCGGACTTCAATTTTGGCATGGAATTTATTGGTGTTTGAGATTCTAATGTGAATTGTAAGCGATCTCTTATCAATTGCGATCGCTTAAACTTTGCAATATTTGAAAACAATATCTATCAATTGCGTTTCGCAACATTTGAAAACAATATCTAAAGTCAAAAGCGTGTATCAATTTGAACCGTGAAAAAATCACTGAAAGCCTTGTAGAGTAAGGTATTAAGAGACTATTTGATCTATTCAAAATGATCGCTTTTTGAGTTAACTTTTTTAACACTTTCAGCTAAAAACAGCTAAAAACTTTTCAGCTAAGAGACGCAAAAAGTTAACGCATGAGAAATTAACAGACACATGAAAAAAAGACAGAGCAACCATTAAGCCCCCAAAACGATCGCCGCCGTCAGCTTTAAATCAGGAAATGTAGGAGAAACGATCGGCTCGTCATCCATGAAGGTTTTGAACTGGTAAGCCCCATTGTTCAGAGTCCCGACTTTCACATAAGCCCTTGAT
>JANXNM010000886.1 GCA_025354065.1 Synechococcales cyanobacterium 340R_concoct_173_sub
ATTAACTCGAACACTCCTTGTGCTGCCACTATTGGCCCCAATGTCGATCGTGTCCGCTGCACAGGCACAGGTAACACCCTCGCAGGTGACAATCTTGGTGGAGGCGCTTCGAGATGTGGCGAAGCAGTCTACCAGTAAGCCAAAAACCCTTCATAGTGAATGGCGCATCAGTGAACGAAATGTTGGACCTTGGTCAAAGCAATGTCTTCAAACGGAGCTGACTCCCGAAGATTTCGATCGGGATCCTGAAAGCGTAACTAAAATTGTGACCTGCATTGTTGGGGGTGTATTTCAGACTGAATACCAAACGGCCAACAATGATGAAGCTTTAGCCATTCGTCGCGTGTCATCGTGGTGGCGAACGGGTGACGCTAATACCTACGAGATACCGGAAACTGTTGCCTTCTCCGATCGGATTCTCAAAGCCTACCAAAAGCGAAATGGGGGCAAAGCCTTCGCAACAAATTCCGGCGAGAAACCTTTAACCACGCCGATCGGGGCAACTCCAGTTAAGCCTGCGGAGATAAAGCCTGTAGTACAGCCAACAAAGCAAACTGAGGCTAAAAAACCTGCGACGATCGTGCCCGTGAGTGCGGGGCGAAGTACGGTTTACGATCGGTATATGCAAGCTGGCTACCAAGCGAATGAGAAAAAGGATTATTCTAAAGCCTTGCTATTTTTCCGTCGTGCTTTAGATGAACGCCCTTACGACAATTATGCAACCACTGCTATTCAGAACACTGAATCTAAGTAGTCAGCGTCCGTGTCTTTCCAGCCAGTGAACTCAACCCTTACCAAATCCATGTTTAAATCTTTACTCCCCTCTTTGACCGCTGTGAGTTTAGCAATCGTCGGTTCAATGTCATTAACTCAGAATGCGATGGCGGTCACTTGGGTTAAGGTTACGGAAAATTCTGCAAAAGACGGTTTTTTTATTGATACGGATTCAATTCAGAGAAAAGGACAAACTGTCAGCTATTGGGAATATCGTGAATTCATTGAACCCAATAATGCATTCCTTGAAAATGATGTTGCCAAACCGCTGTATGGCGTTGTAATTCGGTGGTCTGCTGATTGCAGTGCAAAAACCCAACGTTTGCGTCGTGTCAATGCATTTACTAGTAATCGAGAATTGATTCAAAAGTTTGAATACGGTGAAAAAGGTACCCTCAATCAACCTCGTCCTAGTAGTAGTGGGTATGAAGTTTTAGAGATGGCCTGCAATCCACAAAAACTAGATCAGCCTAAAACTACGTCTAAATAACCTAGGCTAACCTTGAATCTACGCTTTTTACCCCCTAACGAGTGAGGCCAAGGTATAGTTCACCGACTTGGGGATCATTGAGTAGATCCATTCCACACCCTTCAAATCGATCGCGGCCCGATTCAAGAACATAGCCGCGATCGGATATTTTTAGTGCTTTTTTGGCATTTTGTTCGACTAATAAAATAGCCATGCCCAACGCTTTGATCTCTTGAATTTGTTCAAATACTGATTGCACCATCAAAGGCGACAATGCGGCAGAAGGTTCATCCAGGATTAATAGTTTAGGTTGAACCATGAGCGCTTTGGCCATGGCCAATTGTTGCCGTTCACCCCCTG
>JANXNM010000399.1 GCA_025354065.1 Synechococcales cyanobacterium 340R_concoct_173_sub
GTATTTTTGCCCAACATTCTTTGATAGCGGACAACAGTATCGATTAGCGCAGTATTAAAGGCATGACCCATATGGAGGCTTCCGGTCACATTAGGCGGCGGGGTGACGACGGAGTATCGATCGCCTTCTTTGGTCGGGTCGGCCTTAAAGATTTCATTGTCCGCCCAAAACGTTTGCCATTTGGCTTCGGTAGTTTTGGCTTCGTATTGGCTTGCGAGTTGGGGGATGGATGAAGTCATCGGGGCGCAAAGAATGAGGTTTGTAAGAGTATATGATAGCGGGATTTGGGAGTCGGGACGATCGTCAGTAGCAATTCAAAAATCAAAAATCTTAGCGCCTGAGACCCTGGGTTTCTCGTTCCGTTCAAGCTACACAGAGGGGTCATAATCGGCTGGAACGGAATAAACCTTTTCTGAATTTAGAAGATGTCTTTCTATCCACTAACTTGTAGTATGTATGTCCACTAACTTGAGTATATGATTGTCAATGTAAATAGGAAATATATATGCAAAGCTAACCAATAATAATGTTTGATCTTTATGGTGGGATTGATCCAAGAGAGATCCCCACCTACGCAATCAGTGAAGCCGCCCGTTATCTCCGCATCCCAGCGGGAACAGTCCGATCGTGGGTCGCTGGACGGCGTTATCAAACGAGTCAAGGTCCTCAATATTTTCAGCCTCTAATCACCACACTAGTCCAAAAACCGCTACTTCTCTCCTTCACTAACCTAATCGAAGTTCACGTCCTCCGAGCTATCCGAAAAAATCATCAAATCCAACTCGACAAAGTGCGCATCGCCCTAGACTACATTGAGTCCCAACTTAAAGTCAGCCACCCTCTCGCCCACAGTGAATTCCGCACCGATGGATTAGATCTTTTTATCGAGCGCTACGGCACTCTAATCAATGCTTCAAAACCTGGCCAAACTCTTCTACGAGACGCCCTCAATGCACATCTAGAACGCATCGAACCCGACGACTCCGGCCTCGCCCTCAAACTCTATCCCTTCACCCGCTCACAAACCACCAACAGTCCACGCCTCGTCGTAATTGATCCACGTCTCGCCTTTGGTCGCCTAGTTATCGCTGGTACTGGGATTCCGACCAAAATTGTTGCTGAACGGTACCAAGCCGGAGACTCAATGGCTGATCTGGCCGACGACTATAACTGCTGCCATGAAGTTATCGAAGAAGTTATTCGCTGTGAGATGCAACCTCTAGCTGCATGAGTTTGCCATCATCTATTACATTTTTCATCGATCGCTGTCTCGGTAGTAAACGCATTGTCACGGCGCTACGGCAAGCAGGCATAACAGTCGAAATTCATGACGATAATTTTGCTCCTGATGCTCCTGATGTAGATTGGCTACCGATCGTTGGAAAACAAGGCTGGGTTGTACTCACAAAAGACGCAAACATTGCCCGTCGTCCCCTAGAAAGAATGGCCGTTGCCCGTTCTGAGGTTTGCCTCTTTATCCTCACCTCTCAGAATTTGTCCGGCAACGATATGATTGAAATCCTGATAAAAGCGATCGGCCCCATGCAAAATCTCGTACACAAACATCCCGCCCCATTTATCGCAAAAATTTATCGCGACAGTAAAGTTGAAATATGGCGCGATCGAGAAGCTCTTTCTGAAGAATTGAATGAATCATAACGCTAATAGAAATACTGAATTTAGCTCCATTCGATTGGTATTTTGATTAGAGTTGAAGTAGGTGAGTTCAATAACTATTCAATTTGCCCGATCGCCTTCTGAGATGCATATCGTTCTTTGAATTTTCGTTGTTGTACAGCATGATCGACGATCGGTTTCACATATCCAATTCGATCGCGGAGTGATTTATCAATGTCTCCACTTAGCAATTGTTTAGTCTCAACGGATTTCAATTCTGGCACCCATTGACGAATATAGTCACCCTCTTTGTCAAATTTTTGGGCTTGAGTTGAAGGATTAAAAATACGCAATGGCTTTGGG
>JANXNM010000023.1 GCA_025354065.1 Synechococcales cyanobacterium 340R_concoct_173_sub
TGAAGTGAATGATGCGATCGATCGTATCCTCGCGGGTCCAGAGAAAAAAGATCGAGTTATGGGCGAACGTCGCAAAGAACTGGTTGCTTATCATGAAGCAGGTCATGCGATCGTCGGTGCATTGATGCCTGACTATGACCCTGTACAAAAAGTTAGCATCATTCCACGGGGTAACGCTGGTGGATTGACTTGGTTCACGCCCAACGAAGACCGGATGGATTCTGGGTTGTATTCTCGCTCCTATTTGCAAAACCAAATGGCCGTTGCTTTAGGTGGCCGGGTTGCAGAAGAACTGATCTACGGCGAGGACGAAGTCACGACAGGCGCATCTAATGATTTGCAACAAGTGGCTAACGTAGCGCGCCAAATGGTCACACGTTTTGGCATGAGCGATCGTCTCGGACCTGTCGCATTGGGGCGTTCCCAGGGCAACATGTTCCTAGGACGTGACATTATGGCCGATCGTGACTTCTCGGAAAAAACAGCATCGACTGTTGACGATGAGGTTCGCAATTTGGTGGATCAAGCCTATCGCCGTTGTAAGCAGACTCTTGTTGAAAACCGTCTCGTATTAGATAAATTGGCAGAGATGCTGGTTGAACGTGAGACTGTCGATTCGGAAGAGCTTCAAGAGTTATTGGCGACCAATGACGTGAAGATGGCCGGAATTGCTTAAGCTTCAAATTTGATAATTTTTCTGCATGACTAGAAAATAATCTTACCCCAAAAAATAACTAAAAGCCCGGAAACGTAAAATTCTTCCGGGCTTTTTAATGCCTACAAAACTGAGCAAAACCTACGTTCGAGTAACTTGAGTCAATACAAAACTGCAATAAATCATTTAGAGGGTATTTGAAAAGTCCTTGGGTTGGTATCAAAAGACCCGATCGCCCTAGCCCCCTTAAAAAGGGGGAACCAGAATCCATCTCATAATCTCTTTTTTTAAGGGGGATTTAAGAGAATCAGGTGTTAATTGTCACAACGATTGACTTTTTAAACACCCTCTTAAATAAAGGAAAAGGATTTCAATAAAGGTAATAAGTTAGATCGGTTTTAACTCAATACTGCACTTGGATCAATAGCTACGATGATGACAGTAATATTATCTCGTCCACCATGTTCTTTGGCAGAATGCACTAACGACGATGCAGCCATATCACAAGATCGAATGGATTTAAGATGGTTTGCAATCAGGAGATCCGTTAAT
>JANXNM010000053.1 GCA_025354065.1 Synechococcales cyanobacterium 340R_concoct_173_sub
TAATACATTAGCTTTTTGAATTTAGAATTGCTGCAATCTATTCGGCTTGGGCAGTAAGACGGTAGTTGCCCCGATCGCCCGATAACATTGAGCCGACCCAAATTTTGTAGGTGCCAGCGCTCCAGTTTGTGCCGGAGAAGCTCGCGTCCTTTTTGCTGCCTGTGTCGTCGCCACAGCGCAATTCGCCGTCTGGGCCTTGGATGACAATTGTGGTGTCGCGTCCGCCGCTGTTGACTTTTAGGTTGAGCTTGGTGATAACTTGGGTCAAGGTCATGAGGTGATCAGGTTTGGAGTCGCCGAAGCCGAGACATTTGTTGCCGGAACGATCGGTGCTTCCAGTGATGGCGGGAATGGAGACACTGCCACCTGTGGATCCGCCGACGGATGCGGTCTTTCTGGTCCCGTCAAGGGTAAAGCCATCAAAGTTTGCAGTTTGGGCTAAGGCAACGGTGGAGCTGAAGACGGTGCTGGTAATGAGTAGACCTGTAACGATCGCGATGGAACGGATGAAAGATGCCATGTGGGCCTCGTAAGGTTGGAAAACCGAGTTGGGGGAAAACTTTTATTAGTTTTATTATTTCTCACGCCTGCACCACTTTCTCCGCCTCTCAGGCCAGATTCTCGATCGCCACATGTCCGGGAACTAAGCGGTTTAGCGTTAATCGAATTCGCTAACCGAATCATGACTCCATAGGCAAACTCACTAGATTCGAGCTAATGTTACTTGCTCTATTTGATCTTGATACTTTCCTTTACGCGTTTCATAACTCACCGCACACCGATCGCCCTCGAAGAACAAAAGCTGAACAATCCCCTCATTGGCATACACACGACAATCGGCACTTGAAGAATTCGAAAATTCCAACGTCAAATGGCCACGCCAACCCGCTTCTGCTGGAGTAAGATTTGCAATCAAACCAATTCGCGCATAGGTTGATTTTCCAATACAAATCACTGTTACATTATCAGGCAAATCAATCCGCTCTAAGGCCACACCTAAACCATAGGTATGCGCTGGAAGAATGAAAAATTCACCAGACTCATCTTTATGCAATTTAGCCGCTTCGAGATTCTCAGGGGAAAAACATTTGGGATCAACGACAGTGCCCGGAATATGACGGAAAATACGAAAATCACTCGCTGATAGCCGTAAATCATAGCCATAACTACTCAGACCATAGGAAATTACCGGAGTCTCATTCACCCGACGGACTAATGCAGGCTGAAAAGGCTGAATCATTCCCTGATTTGCTTTTTCCGTAATCCAAATGTCATTCTTAATCATAATCATCAATAATAGTGAAAACTAATCTAACCCTGAGTATTGCGACGTAATTCCGTTATTTGATCTGCGACATCCAAGATTACATCTGGCATATCTGGACCCGTCAAAATCACTTCCACTTGTTTAGGACGCTTGCGAATGAAGTCTAGCACTTCTCCTGGCGCAATTAACCCAAATTGTATCGCCAAACTCAATTCATCTAGCACCACCATTTCATAGCGGCCTTCCGAAATCACACGCTTGGTATGCTCCCATAACTCCACCACCGATCGGGCTTCCTCTTCCGTTACCTGCGGCGTATCCAAACATCGCGACAAATCACACCGCACCCAATCTAAATTTTGACCAAACTGCATGGGCCGATCGAACCCCTGACCAATGCCACCCTTCATGAATTGGACAATTAAAACAGGTGTTCCTTGCCCGGAAATCCGCAATGCTTGAGCCATGACGGAGGTGAAAAAGCTACGATGAGATGACGTAAATACTTGAACCGCTCCCTCAATGGTCAAATTCAGAGGTGTTAAACTAAAAGATGACCGAATCGACGTTCCCCCTACGGTGAAGGACGATCGAGAAGTCCCCGGAACCAATGAGCGCTGCAATTGAGACACCATAAGATACTCTTTAAAATAGGACTCGATGGCAGAACACAGATTTCATGGATCTAGCGCACAAAGCAATCAATGATGCCTATCAAACACTAGATACAGGCAAGCGTCAATAGTTCATTTGTACTTTTAAGTTTATCATCTTCCCCACAAAACAATCGATCTGCGCGTATGCTAGTTAGAGAACTGCCTGGAAAACTCTCTGGAAAATTTAGTGGAGTAGGATTTATATGACTTGGCAACGCCCTGACGATCGGACCCCAAATCAACTTCGCCCGATCGAATTTATTCATCGATTCACCAAACATTCCGCTGGATCCGTCTTAGCAAAATGTGGCGATACTCATGTTCTCTGCACCGTCAGCATTGAAGAACAAGTCCCACGTTGGATGGCAAAGCAAGGGCGCGGCTGGCTATCGGCGGAGTATCGCATGTTGCCAGGTGCCACTCACGATCGTAACAACCGCGAAACTATGAAGCTTTCGGGCCGCACCCAAGAAATCCAGCGATTGATCAGTCGGAGTTTGCGATCGACCCTAGATATGGAGTTGCTGGGAGAACGCACCATCATCATCGACTGCGACGTATTGCAAGCTGACGGGGGGACCCGAACCACGGCAATTACGGGCGCTTACGTAGCGTTACAAGATGCGATCGATGTTTTGATCAATAAGGGTTTGCTCGCAAAATCCCCATTGATTCATCAAGTTGCAGCGATTTCGGTTGGGCTGATTGATGGCGAGGCATTTTTAGATTTAAACTATCTTGAAGATGTGCGGGCGGATGTTGATTCTAATATTGTGATGAATGAATTGGGTGGGATTATTGAAGTTCAAGGCACGGCTGAGGCGGGGAGTTTTAGCCGATCGCAATTGGATGCAATTTTGAATTTGGCTGAATCAGGAATTCAGGAATTGATGGTATTTCAACGCGATCGGTAAATTGTTCTTAAATTGGTATTCGTTCCTATTTACGGGAGTAGAACTGACTACAAAATAAGACCTCGATCGCTACTTTTCGACCCTAACCACCGTCCCCATTTCAACGAGTTTATACAGCGCAACCACATCCTTATTGTGCATTCGCATACAACCATGGGACACTGCCTTCCCAATCAACTCCGGCTGGTCTGTCCCATGAAATCCCAACTGGGTCTTTCCATCGGTCCAAATCCCAATCCACCGCACTCCTAAAGGGTTATCTGGCCCTGCTTCAATAATCATTCCGGTTTTAAAGCTCTTGAAAATTGGATTTTCTTCCTTTGTCAAAACCTTAAAATCCCCGATCGGAGTTTCCCAACCCGTCTTCCCCACCGCGATCGGATACTTCGCCAACACCGTCATACCGCGATAAACCAATACTCGCCGCTTACCCCGTTGTACCACTAAACGAATCGATTCTTCCACCGGAGTAACAGCCGGGGACGGTACAATCATTTCTGAAGTATTCGGAGAAACGGTCGGAAGTGGTATTCCGAGTGGAGTTGTGGGGGGAGCGGTTAGTGGCGCTACGGGATCAATAGGCGACAGGGGGGGCGTATTTTGGGCGATCGCTCGTCCATTGAATGTCAACAAAAAAACGGCACCTGCCAACCCAAAACGGATCATCCCCATAGCCTCATACTCTCCAATGATAAGAACTTAACTTCATTTAATTCACGCCCAATTAAACTTCTGCAATTATTGTATTAGACTATTTAAGTCTAAAAATTAAATTTAGTAAACTAATTACTTAATCTACCTTAAGGATGAGAAGAGCTAGATTAGTATCTGGGTAGAGTAACCTTGTAAAACCATTAGTTCATACCGATTACGTCGCGATCCTAGTGCAATTAGTTTAGTTCATTCGAGATTTCAATTATGAATCGCACTATCAAAGTTTTTATACCGATTATCGCTGGAATTTTGACTATTGTTCTCACGATCGCCTATTTTTTAATAATTTGGATGCCAGGGACATCGTATCAGGGACCCTTGCTGACGCTCAGTAGTGCTGAAGATCAATTGCGGGAGGCATTACGATCGGATGTGGAAATGTTATCTGGGACGATCGGGCAGCGGAATTCTTTGAACTACGCCGGAATTAAAAAAGCAGCGGAATTTCTAGAAGTCGAACTTAATACCGCAGGCTACACCGTTAACCACAATACCTATCAAATTGACGGTAAGGACTACGACAATCTTGAAGTGGAGATTAAGGGGAGCGATCGGCCTGATCAAATCATTCTCATTGGTGCCCATTATGATTCTGTACCGCTTAGTCCGGGGGCAAATGATAATGCTTCAGGAACGGGAGCAACACTTGAACTCGCTAAACTTTTTGCAAAAACCAAGCCTGCTCGAACCTTGCGTTTTGTTCATTTTATAAATGAGGAACAACCCTTTGCTCGCACTGAAAACATGGGTAGCTTGGTCTATGCTAAACAAGCGAAGGCAAAAGGTGAAACAATTATGGCTATGTTTAGTTTAGAAAGTTTGGGCTATTATTCCGATCGCCCCAATAGTCAGCCCTATCCTGCGCCGTTAAGTTTGTTCTATCCATCTGTTGGGAATTTTATTAGTTTTATTGGCAATGTAGATTCACGCAAAGTAGTCCGCACAGCGATTCACGATTTCCGACTTAAAGCCAAATTTCCATCCGAAGGTGCTGCATTACCGAATGTAATTCCAGGGGTGGGCTGGTCGGATCATTGGTCTTTTTGGCAGATGGGTTATCCGGCGATTATGGTGACAGATACTGCAATTTACCGTGATCCTCACTATCACCAGATTGACGATCGGCCTGAGAATTTGGATTACGATCGGTTTGCACGGGTTACAGTTGGCCTAGCTCAAGTGATTGCTGATTTCACTGGAGTCGATTTTAGTGTGATAGAGGAACGAGTCAATTAATGAAGAAGTTTGTTCGATCGTTTCAATTTAAATGTATTATGAGCGTGATTGGGCGCAGTATGCATAATCGGATTACAGGATTATCAGCGGAGATTGCTTATAATGCGATTTTTTCATTATTTCCAGCGATTTTAACATTGCTGGTAGCGATCGGGGCACTGAATTTACCTCAAGATCAATTGCGAGAAATTACACAAAATTTCAAGGGCGTAATTCCTGAAGAAGCACTAACACCGGTACGAATTGTAATTGATAAATTGCGCGGAACATCTAATCAAGGGTTATTCTCATTAAGTTTTGCCTTAGCCATTTGGGTTTCATCTAACGTCATGGGTTCTATTATGGGCGCACTTGACCAAATTCATCGTATTCCCAAACATTGTTATCGCCCCTTTTGGCAAGCGAAATTAGTGGCGATCGCATTGAGTCTTGGCACCCTAGTATTGTTGTTAGGCGCGATCGTAACGGTGTTAGTTGGGGATTTGAGTGTGCAATTAGTTGCAGGGCGAAGTAATTTGCTGGCACCGATGATTCTGCGGATTTGGCAATTAGTTAGTCGCCCTTTGTCATTGGTGATCGTCATGACCACATTAGGGTTTATTTATCGCTACGGTCCTAGCCAAAAGAATTCACCGATTTTACCGGGAGTATTGGTGGCGACGGGATTATGGGCAATAGTCTCGGGTGGATTTCAGTTTTACGTGGTTAATTTTGGTAATTACAATCAAGTCTATGGTGCTGTTGGGGCCGTAATGGTTTTGCTGTTGTGGTTATATGTTACTGCCTTTGCCATGTTGATTGGAGCGCAAGTTAATAATGTTTTGGCTAATCCACGTAAATCGATCGTAGAAAAGAATAAATCTCTTCTATGAATTTAGGATAATGGACCTAAAGCTTGGCCATAATAGGCAACTGAATCTTTTAACATTTAGAATAATTAAACAAATAGCCGATCGACTACCCCAAACAAAATTCTCAATTTCCAACCGCACTAGCCAAATGCTTCTGCAACGTCTGAACAGGCAATGGCCCTTGCAAATGACTCCAAGGCAAAACCTGATCTTGTGACCAAGTAGCATACACATAAAAATCAATATCAGGAAGCTGACCTTTGAGATCTTTAAATGCCCGACGATAACTGCCCAAGGTTTCACCATAATGCCGAACCTTTTCAAGCATTGGAGCCAAACGCCGATCGCCCCTCGACAACATCGTTTGAATCACCGACCAATTAAAACTTTCAGGCCGAAACTCAATGCCCTGCGGACGCAATTGCTTTTGTAAAAACTGAAGTCTTTTTTCCGCCTGTTTATTCACCCCAAACCATTGAAATGGGGTATGCGCTTTCGGCACAAACGTACTGCAACCCCAGGTTAATCGCAATCCAGGAGCCGCCTTCTTCAATGCTTTCAGCATAATCACGGTTTGTTCTACATCTTCCATTTCTTCAGTAGGAATTCCCACCATTCCATAGAGTTTCAATGCACTCAAACCACCCGCTTTTGCATTAATCGCAGCCGTGGTAATTTCATCATTTTCAAGTTTTTTATTAATCACCTGACGAATCCGATCGCTCCCACTTTCCACCGCCACCGTCACCGATCGGGTGTCATGCTTCACCAGCATTCGGGCCAATTTCTCACTTAATGTATTAGTTCTGACCGACGCGATCGTCACCCGCACATCATCGTAAGCCGGACGATTTAAATGATTGATCAAACCATCAAATTCAGGATGTTGCGTTACAGAAGCGCCCAACAAACCGAGACGATCGGTCACTTTCAATCCCGCATCGATCGCAGGAATCAAACTATTCTCCAAATTCGCCACTCGAAAGGGCAATGTTAAATAACTCGCCATACAAAAACGGCACATTTCTGGGCAGCTTCTCACGACCTCTACCATATAGATATTTTCCCAAGCAGACTGCGCCGTCACTACTGTGGAAGTCGATAAATTTTCACCGCGATAGGTTTGTTTTTCAATCCGATCAGGCACATCAGAATCAATGGCCGTAATACTCTCGATCGGTCCATCCGGTGAATGGTATGTTACTTCATACAAACTCGGAACATAAATGCCGGGAACTTTCGCCAAATGACGAAGTTTAGTTTTACGATCGGCCCCGCGCACTTCTTTATAGGCATCAATCATTGCCCCCAACAAATCCTCACCATCCCCCAACAACACTACATCAAAGAATTCAGCAAACGGTTCAGGATTCGCCGTCATCACCGGACCACCGCCAAACAAAATCGGATGGGAATTCTTCCGATCGCGACTCCAAATTGGAATATCTAGCTTTTCTAACGTTGCTAAAATATTCACGTAATCCAATTCCCACGACACCGAAAATCCCAAAAACTCAGGACGAGATGGCAACGGTTCGTGAATATCGGTAAATAGCCGCGCTACATCCACATCCGATCGCCGCGCAAAGGTCGCCCACACCACCTGATAGCCCAGACTCGTAATCCCGATCGTATACTCATTCGGAAACGCAAACACCATCGAAACCGCATCGTCATCGGCTTGCGTCGGGGTGAAAAGTAATCTCTCAGCGGCAAAAGGGGAAGCTGGCACAGGATAAAAAACAGAAAAATAGCTTATCTAGCCTATCACCCAATCCAAACTCTGAACTTGAAAATCTGTTCCCAAAATTTGCTGACCTTGGCCCGATTTGCTCCACAATGGAAGGCTATTAAAAAACAAGAAGTTAAATTCAAAAACAAGAAGTCAAAAAATATTAATCCAAACTATTTGCCAATCGCCCGTAAGGTTCCCCGTGACTCAAGCCCCAAGCCTCAACTCGTCCAAACAACGATCGTCGTCCAACAAATCAGAACCCACATCCCCAGTAAGTGCCCGTCAGCTCGCTCTAAATGCCCTGCGCCAAGTTCATCAGGGAGCTTATGCTGATGTCGCGATCGATCGTAGCCTGAAATCACAGAAACTTGACGATCGCGATCGTCGTCTCTTCACCGAAATTGTCTACGGAGCCGTCCGCCGTCAACGCACCTTAGATGCGGCAATCGATGCCCTCGCCACCAAACCCGCCAATCAACAACCGCCAAATCTCCGCGTTTTGCTTCACATTGGCCTGTATCAAATTCTTTTCCTTGACCATATTCCTAGTTCCGCCGCTGTTGATACCACGGTTGATCTCGCCAAGAAAAATGGGCTAACGGGTCTCGCAGGATTTGTGAATGGATTGCTGCGAAAACTGGTGCGGACTCTAGAAGAAGATGCAACGGAGACTGACGGAGAATTTAATCTGAGCGCTATCGAAAAACTTCTGAAGACCAATGACAAAAATCGCCTAGGAATCTATTACAGCTATCCTGACTGGATGACCGCGCAATGGGTCAAACAATTTGGCCTAGACGAAACTGAAGCCCTCTGCGAATGGATGAACAATCCGCCCCATTTAGATATTCGGTTGACGGGCCGCACTATGCAGAAAAAAGAACTGCAAAAAGCCCTCGAAGCCCTAGACATTGTTGTTACTGAAATTCCCTACGCGCCCATGGGGTTGCGGTTGTCCCATAGTCCCGGTGGAATTCAAGAATTGCCAGGATTCAAATCTGGCGACTGGATTGTCCAAGATGCCAGTGCCCAATTGGTTAGTCAACTCCTTGATCCCCAACCCGGTGAAACGGTTGCCGATGTCTGCGCGGCTCCCGGTGGAAAAACCGTACATCTCGCCCAACTCATGCAAGATAAAGGCTGTGTAATTGCCCTCGACAAAACCGCATCGCGTCTACGGAAAATCCATCAAAATTGCGATCGGCTCGGTCTCACCTCCGTCCAAGTCAAAGAAGGCGACGTGCGATTGGTTAAAGATTGGGTAAACTTGTGCGATCGGGTTTTAGTGGATGCGCCCTGTTCAGGACTCGGAACCTTGCACCGACATGCCGATGCTCGTTGGAGACAAACCCCCGAAACGGTCACCCAACTCGCCGAATTACAACTTGATATTCTCACCGCCGCATCTACTTGGGTGAAACCTCATGGAAAACTTGTTTATTCCACTTGCACCATTCATCCATTGGAAAATGAAGAAGTAATTAAAAACTTCCTTGCCCAAAATCCCACTTGGCAAATTGATCCCCTAGACCCCGCCTCACCCTTGGCCGATTTAGCAACGCCCGATGGCTGGATTCAGGTGTTGCCCCACCATCACGATATGGATGGATTTTTTATGGTTCGTCTTAAGAAAGGATAAAGCCTGAGGTTTTGGTGTGGTCTTATTGCCAAACTTGCGCACAATGGAGTGCAGTGGAGCAAGACACACCCTTCATTATATGTGCTTGGTTCAAGAGGAGAATTATAATGGCATTTACCCAAACCCGACAGATCCAAACCTCACCAAAGGCGCTGATCAAAATTTTGATCGGAGCGGCTGGGCTGAATGGGAAAATCAAACTTGAAGAACATCAGTTTCTCTGCAATTTAGCCAAACAGCATCAATTGGCCCAAGATCCTGAAATATATCCCTTACTCCATAACTTAAAATCCATCACACCCGGAGAATGCGATCGGTGCATTAAAGAATATCTCGGTCCCCATCCGACTGCTGCTGCCATTCATGATTTGCTTGAACAGCTCAGTGCTCTAGCTTATTGTGATGGCGATGTGTGTAATGAAGAGGCGATTTTATTAATGCGTCTCCAGAGCCTAGAAAGCCACGCCCTCAGTCATCCACACACGCCATTGACTCATAAAGCTGCCGATCTGATTCGTCGTCTCTATCATCAATGGATTGCAGTTTTGGATGGGGATCATTTGCATTAGGTAATCATTAACCTGATTACAACTCTAGTCATAAATCTGCTAACTCGACAATCACAGGCGTATGGTCGCTAGGTTGTTGTAGTTTACGAGGTTCGGAATCAATGGTGCAACTCAGCGTCCGATCGTATAATGCTGCCGTTACATAATGATGATCAATTCGCCAACCCGCATTGCGAACAAACGAAGCCGATCGATAATCCCACCAGCTATATTGATCCCCGTCTTGGGTGAACTTCCGAAATGCATCGCGCAGCCCTAAACTCAGCACTTCCCGTAATGCCGATCGTTCTACATCCGACGACATAATGTGAGTTGCACGGGTTTTGGGATTATGAATATCAATGTCTTCAAGGGCAATATTAAAATCACCGCAAATGAGAAGATCAGGCGATCGGGTCAAATGATCTTCTAAATACACTTTCAATAGTTTCAACCACCGCAGTTTGTAGTGATATTTTTCGCTCTCAATTTCTGAACCATTGGGCACATAGACATTCACAATCCGAACACCCTTTAATACTCCAGAAATCACCCGTTTTTGATCATCTAGATCTCCAACAATCTCTGGTGAAATCACGCCTGCAAACCCTAAGCGCACGTCTTCTAGCGGCGATCGTGAAATCAAGGCCACACCGTTATAACTTTTTTGACCGAAAATATGAAGATGAAATCCTGCATCCTCGAAGGCCGATCGGGGAAATACTTCATCGGGAACTTTAGTTTCTTGGAGACAGAGAAGATCTACATCAGGATTATTCTCAAGCCATTGCAGACTATGGGCTAGGCGTGTGCGGATGGAGTTGACATTCCAAGTAGCAATTTTCATGAATGGCTCGAAAAATTCAGCTCATCTAGACTATCACAGCGATTTCTATCAGAGGAATTTAAGCGTGCTTAAGGAGTTAGTAAGTTTTAGATGATTTGGCGGAGCATCTGGGCGATCGCACTAGCGGATGGACGAGAGGCCGGATTTGGATTAGTCATGTCTTGTATCAAACGAACCACTGCGGTCGCCTCTAATCCTTGCATTGCCTCAGGTCTGAACCTCTCGCCGTTTTCAGGTGTGCCATAGAAATTTTTCGGATCCTGTCCGGTCAGCAAAAATGCTAACGTCGCACCCAACGCGTAGACATCCGATGCTGCCTTAGGGGGCTGACTGCTGAGTTCCGGTGCAACATACCCCTGACTGGCACAGGGCAATCCTACTTTCCAGCCATGCCATCGAGAGAGTCCAAAGTCAATTAAGACGATTTCTTGGCCCGATCGAAGAACTTGACGACGCAGCAAATGACGCGGATGAAGATCCCCGTGAACGATCGGACTCGGCGCATTGTGTAATTCATTAAGCACATCGCAGACTTCTAAGGTCAGGGCGATCGCTTCGGCTTGCGAAATTCGCCCCTTTGATGCGACCAGTTCAGCCAAGCTCTGTCCGTATACCATCTCCATCACCACCGTCTGCTGCCCATCTAGTTCCAGCACATCAATCACCTGAGGAATTCCAGGGTGCTGAAGAGGCTGGAGCGATCGGAATTGGGTTTGAAAAGCTGCTGCGACTTGGAGATTGCGGCCCCATTTTTCATGGAGCTGTTTCATCACAAACGTCTGGCCATTGTGCCAAACCAAATGAGTCATGCCCATTGGGCCATACCCGAGAGGTTTGAGAATTTGGTAAGCTCCCACACGATTGATCGCCTTCAAGGGCTGCCCGGTCTGGGTATCGAACAATAACTCCCCAGAGACAACTGCCATTTCATCCTCCTCTAGAATTTTACTAATCCGCTCGGAGGCTAGGGCAAAAGCGTCGCTACTGGCCGATTGGGGATGGCTAACGCCTAAGGACTGGCTGGACAAGGGAGGAGGCGAACTGGACTTGGCCGACGGAGGTAACGGGGACGAGATGTTTCGACCCAAGGGTGTAGATGATGTGGCAGGAATACTAACTTGAAGATTGGGACCAGATCTCGCAAGGCGAAAGACGGATCCATCCTGTAAGGGCGATCGGGTCACGCGCTGGTCATCCATGTAGGTACCATTGGCTCCTAAGCTCACGACTTCCCACACCGAATTTTCGTAGCACAATTCAACGTGATGGCGAGATACCACCGCGCTATAAAGTACGACATGATTATCTGTGGACCGACCAACGCTAACTTGCGTTTCTTGATCAAAGGTCCAGCTTTGAATAGGGGTGGATTGTAGTGGGTGGAGCAGTGTTAGGGTAATCACGTCAGCAGGTGGCACACGAAACAACTAGACGAAAATACGTAAAATACTGAGTGAGCTTTTGCCTTGGGAATAATATCCTAGGTTTTAGTAGGGGGCTGAAATATAAATGTTACTTTATCGCCTTTCCCAAGAGAAATACGATCGCCTGGAACCAAGCGATGTTTAGTACCGACATTCAAGGGTGAACTATTGATGTAGGTTCCGTTTGCACTTCCCACATCTTCTACGTAGTATGCCTCACCTTCCACTCGTAGCGCTGCATGAATTCTCGAAACAATCTCTGTGTTAGGAAACCCTGATACGTCAACATCAGGCGGTATCCGATCATTGGGTTTGCCTAAATGAATGACCGATCGAATAGGAAGGTGCAGCAACGTTTGAGTCTGAACATGCAAGAGTTTGGCGCGTTTGGGGGGGGCTAGTGGTTTAAATGAGAACCGATCGCTCCTTGGTGCCGCTAGGTTTAAGGTTGGCATTGCGGCGGCTCCCCCATCATCGGACAGCATGGGAATTAATGCCTGAGCGCTCATGGAGAATGCATCTGGCAGGTCCGCGACCATTTGCAATTTAAAGCCACATTGTCCGCAGAACCGGGAGCTAACTTCAGCCGCCGCGCCACAATTAGAACAACAAGTTAAGACAGGAAGTAGCATTAAACAAGCGCTACAGCTTTCTGCGGTGACGGGGTTTGGGTGACTACAATGGGGACAAGTAATCATAAATTACAGTACTCCTTCCATGCCCAATATGCCCTCTCCAGCCGCTTGATCCATCATCCAGATTAAGTTTCCCTGTGGGCGCACAGCAAAGGCGGGGTACTGGTGGAAATCGCTCTTGGTTGCAAAAATTTCTTTCAAGGCAGGGCGTTTGCTTTCCCCAGCGAGTACAAACAGGACATTGTGGGCGTGATTAATTAGGGGAAACGTAAAGGTAATACGGGTTTGGCCTGATTTTTCACCCACTGTAATCAGCCGATCGCGGACTTCCAACGATCGGGTGTGGGGAAAAAGAGATGCCGTGTGGCCGTCGTCACCAATTCCCAACAAAATTAGGTCAAAGGCTGGAAAGTGACCAGATGTTGTGCCGCAAACCTGATGAATTGTGGCTTCGTATTGTTGAGCGCTATCAGCGGGATCTTCTAAATGGGTGAGTACGGCATGAATATTACTGGGAGGGATTGGAACACTGTTGAGCCAAGCCAGGCGCGCCATTTTTTCGTTGCTTTCGGGATGGTCGCTAGGGACATAGCGTTCGTCACCCCAAAAGACATGGAGCTTACTCCAATCAATATCGGCTAACGCTAATGCTCGATACAGTGGTTTTGGGGTGCTGCCACCAGATAATGCGATCGTGGCGATTCCGTTTTGGGCGATCGCGGTTTTCAGGATTTGAACGGTCCGATCGGTGGCGGCTTCGATCAGTTTAGGAATAGTCGGTAAGATTTGGACCTGACGTGTCATGGCTTGTCCTGATGAATTCGGGTAAGAGCTTGTATCAAATCAGCCCTTTTAGGTCAGGATAGGCCAGAGTGCGAAAAGATGGCTGGTTTCTTTGAAAATCTTTAGTTTGTACGGCGATTTCGCTCTTTAGGAGCATTACTTTAGGGAGCCTTGAGATGTCGGCAGATTTACGAGCTTCAGGGAAAAGATTGTCATTGCGATCGTGGATTTGGCGATGGCGATACTTATTGGGCCTTTTAGTGGGGGATGTGGCGGCGTTGGCCGGGGCTTGGCGATTGGCGGTGTATTTGAATCAATTTTATATGCCGTTGCCACCGCAGTTGAATTGGGGACTGTTTTTGGGGCTGCCAGGGATTTTTTGGGGATTTGCGGCGGGGATGTTTGGGGTGTTTGGGGTGGGGCAGATGTATGGCGCGGTGCGATCGGGGGATTATGTGCAGGCGGGGAAGTTAGTGAGCTGGATGTATGGGGCTGGGTTGGTCGCGATATATTTTTACGATCCTCGCTTGGCTCCTCCCCGATCGTTGGTGTTGACGGCTTGGCTTGGCAGTGTAGTGGGGATTATTTTGATGCGGCTGGTCTGTTGTTGGGGAATTCGGTGGCTGGAGGTGGTGCGATCGCAAATTAGTGTGTTTGTGGTGTCTTCGGCGGGGCGATTGCCAAAGTTGGCCCGATCGATCGATCGGCAGCGGAATTACAAAGTAGTGGGGGCGGCGTTGTCTTCGACAGTGGGCAGTCCGGCGATCGTGGAAAGCATTGTAAATTCTGGAGCGCGGGAAGTTTTGGTGGAGGGGTTGCCGCATACGGAGTTGGCATCAAGATTGTATTGGCGATTGCGACGGGCGGGGATTACGTTGCGGTTGATTCCGTCGAGTGTAGAGACGTTGCATCGGCGGGGGTTGCCGGAGATTTTTGCGGGGATGCCGACGTTACGCCTGGAGCCACCTTTGTTGTCGGGGTGGGATTATCGGATTAAGCGATCGGTGGATGTTTTTGGGTCTGTTTTTGGTTTGATTGTTTTGTTGCCATTGTTTGGTTTGATTGCGATCGCGATTAAATTTGAATCGATCGGTCCTATCTTTTTTCGACAAGAACGAGTGGGATTGAATGGTATTACATTTAAGATTTGGAAATTTCGCACAATGTCAGTGAATGCTGGGGAGTTACAATCTCAACTTGAAGCGCAAAATGAGAGTGGGAATGGGGTTCTATTTAAAGTCCGATCGGACCCCAGGGTAACTTCAGTGGGGCGTGTATTACGGCGGTTAAGTTTGGATGAGTTACCGCAATTAATCAATGTATTACTAGGACAAATGAGTTTGGTCGGGCCAAGACCTTTGCCTTTGCGAGATGTGGACCGATTTGCAGAATGGCATCATATCAGACATCAAGTATTGCCGGGAATGACGGGGCTTTGGCAGATTTCAGGCCGATCGGATTTGGATGAGTTTGATGATGCGGCGAGATTAGATTTGTATTACATTGATCATTGGTCTTTGAATTTGGATATTGAGATTTTAGTCCAGACGATCGGGCATGTTTTGTTTGGTCGGGGCGCTTATTAAGGAATGAAAAAATTTGCTGTACATAAGTTCAACTCAAGTTCAAATGGATGATTTAATAGTGGATATTTTAATTGAATCAACGATCGCTTTTGAGCATGATCTTAGCGAATTGACATCTGAAGTGACTGTTGTAGTAATAGAGAGCGTCAATAATTGTGTTCGTTTTTCCCAGGTCAAAATTAATTCGCCTATAGTAATGCCTATAGTAATACAGTAATACATCGGTTTTCTGGTGGAGACGCGCTTGAAGTTCTTCTAGGGTCGAATCGGGCTTGCTATAGTGTTATTAAGGAGTTTGAGGTTGATCTACCACAGGCTTATCGGCATTAGCTTGAGAAGTTTCAGCTTGAGGAGTCCCAGATGGAATGGAAACAGCACCCCGCAATTGAGTTTGGCTAAAGGTTTGGAAAGCCGTACTCCAAACCAAATAGCCTGCCGGACTCAAATGCAATCCGTCAGTAGTTAAATCCGATCGCAACATCCCTTCATTATTAGAGAACAATGGATTTAAATTCAAGAATAGAACCTGTTCTTCTTTGGCCATAGTCGCCAGTTTTTGATTTAATTTAAAAATCTGTTCATTAGACACCGCCAACAACCGATCGCGTTCTTCCACCGTCATAGACTCGCCGCTATGGGGCAAAATCGATTGAATAATCAATTCACTATCGGGATGCTTTTGCTTTAATGTTTGAACCAAAATGCGATAGTTCGTCAGCAAATCAGAATCCGAAACACCCGACTTCAAATCATTAATTCCAGCCATCACCAAAATAGTCTGCGGTTTAGTCTCATCTAGAAAATTTAACCGCCTCAACATGGCGGCAGTTGTCTCACCAGACATGCCTTGATTAAGCCAACTCCGATCGCTCGGCAACTGCTCCGGCGGGAACCACAAACTTAACGAATCGCCCAATAACACCGTCAGACGCTCAGGATTTTTTGCTGACACTGCTACTGCTTCTTGTTTCAACACATCCAGCCATTGGTCGTAGCTCAACACTGTGCGAGCAACTTCAGTCGGAGCTACTTCAACGATCGGAGCCACAGGCTCAACCGAGGGGATCGCATTGGGCCAAACCTTCGCCATCAAAGGCGAAATGCGTGGATTATTCATGAGCCGCTTTGTCAACTCGGGCTGGGTCGTCAGAATCGAAACAGCTAGCAACACCATCCCATTCCCAGCAATCAGCAGCGATGCCCATAATGGCAGGCGCTTACGACTTTTCACAGGATTACTAGCTCTTACCTTCGGTGAAGAAATAGACTTTCTGCCTGGTCTTAGGTTCAGTTGCTGAGTCATAGCGATTTAGTTATTAAGTCTCTCTTAATCTAGCAGACGATCGCAGATTTAGAGTAAACTGCCTAAAATTTCTATAAATTACGCTGTGGGTAGTGGTTGGTGCTGGTAGTTAGTAGTTGGAGCAATGGAATTTGGGACGATCGAGCGGTAGATAAAATTGTGGGAAACCATAAAACATTATATTAAAATTAATAATGAATTGTTAAGTTGATATTCTTAGGCTGTCTAGGTCTAGCTGGGGTAAGTCATGGTGTTAGTGCAAGAATCGAAGACACAAGATATTGGTTTGCAAGATATTGGTTTGCTAGGCGGAACTGATCCAACTCGTTTTGACGCGAAAGATGCATGGTATCCAATCTTTTTTCTTCGGGACTTAGAGCGCACGACACCCAATGCTTTTACATTGCTTGGAATTGATTTAGTGATTTGGTGGGATCGGGCCACGGACAGTTGGCGGGCTATGCGGGATCAATGCCCTCATCGCTTAGTGCCGTTGTCTGAAGGGCGAATTGCAGAGGATGGATTGCTGGAATGTCCTTATCATGGCTGGGCCTTTACGGGAGACGGCAAGTGCGATCGGATTCCGCAACAAGGTGAGGGCGATCGGGCTAATCAAGCGACGCGGGCTTGCATTCCAGTATTTGCAACGGCGGAATCTCAAGGGTTACTGTTTGTCTATGGCGGGGATTCGGCTGTTGCGTCTCAAGTTCCGATTCCAACGATCGCACCTTATGACAGCAATGATCCGGCTTGGATTTGTATGACCATTTCGCGGGATTTGCCCTACGATGCCGTGACTTTGATGGAGAATGTGCTAGATGCGAGTCATTTGCCATTTACCCATCATAAATCTGTGGGAAATCGAGTGAATGCGGCTGCCATGGATTTAGAGCTTGTGAACACGGGACGCAATGGATTTGTCGGACATTGGGCGGAAGGACCACGCAAGGGCAAGCTCGGGGCGCAGGATACTATTTTTGTTGCGCCGAATTTGATGTGGCATGATCTGACCTCAAAGTTGTTTGGTCGGACGATTACGGCGGTTTATGCAACGCCGACAAGTAAGGGTGAATGTAGATTATTTGCAATGTTCCCATTTCAGCTTTCATCGCCAATTCCAAGATTTTTTATTAAGTGGACCCCGAATTGGTATTCCCATATCAATCAAAATTCGATTTTAGAAGATGACCAAATTTTTTTACATTGGCAAGAACGAGCATTGAATCAATCGGGCGGTAGCGATCGGTTTTCTCAGGCATTCTATTTACCGACCAAAGCCGATCGGTTTGTATATGAATTTCGACAATGGTTTTCTACCTTTAGCGCAGATCCATTTCCAAATCAAACGTTACCAATTCGTCAATCCCGAGAGGAATTACTCGATCGTTACCATTCCCATACCAAACAGTGTAAAAGTTGCCGAACAGCATTGAAAAATATCTTGATTTTACAACGCCTACTGGCAGCACTAGGAGCGATCGCATTAGTATCGGCGACGGTGCTTCCAACCATGGGGATTGCAGCATTGGCGATCGGTTTAGTTTGGTATAAGCTCAATGATTTTAAAGAAGGCTACTATCGAGGTCCGGCGATTCCAGCACGTAATCGAAATTAGACCTAAAATTTACTAATTAATCCTCGTCCCATTCTTCCCAATCCTCTTCTTCTTCCCAATTTACTTCCTGACGATTTTCGTAATATTGAGCGAGATCGGCTTGACTGATAGGATTTTCTGTTGGGTTTGAGAAAAATGCTTTGACCCGAATGTAACGGCGTAGTCCCTCAGCGCCTGCATCTTCCTGGGTTGCTTCTTGAAAATCTTGCGGAAAAGTTTGGGTTATTTTTAGCCAAGCATCAATTAAAATCTTGGCGATTTCGTCCGTTGGGGCAGTGTCATAGAGATTTTCTAAGGTTTCGAGAACATCAATGGTCTGGAGAAGTTCTGGGGTAATGTCGGGGTCAATCATACTCAAACTTCTCCAAATCATCTTTAAACCATTAAAACGGAATTTGGCTCAATTCAGGTTGGAGTTTAGCAGGCATTGATTTTAGGTAGCTTAAGAAACCAAATAGCTCGGTTTCGGTGAGCTCGGCGCGAGTGCGCTTGCTATAGGTCTGTTGTAGGTAAGCGCTGCCTTGTTTCTTGGTCCAACCAATCCGATCGATTTCCATACCAATTTGGGCGATCGCATCCGATAAATCCAGGCCGTAGTCGATCGGGGCAGGGGATACAACAACAGGCGTTGGAGCGACTTCGATTGCGGCGATCGGTTCAAGGGGAATTTCTTCGCCTTCGTAGGTATATTCATAAACCTCTTCAACCTCAGAGCTAATCTCAACCGATTCAAGTTCCTCTGGCTCAGTTGCCATCTCAACTGCTGCCTGAACAGAGACAGGAACGATCGGTGACAAAACTTGCGTTGGCAAAATAGGTTCTACGATCGATTCAGTACCTGTCTCGATAACGGGTGCTACTGCTTGAATCAAGATTTCCGCGATCGGTTCAAGAATGAATTCAGGGGCTTCGACTATTTTTTCGGCTGCTTCAGGAATCGACGTATCGAATAAATTGACCGCTAATTCTTCAGTAGGCGCTTCAGGAACAACAGGCGTGGCCTTAGATTTGCGCTTAGTGGCCTTAGACACAGATGTCGTCTCAACTTTAGGCGCAACCAGGCTTTCATCAGCAACTTCTTCCGAGACCAATGAAATGGGCGACTCGGGCAAAGTACCTACTGCTTCTACGATGGGCGATGCGATCGGTAACGTTGCACTAACATTAGCGATATTCAGACCTAATGCTTCCAGTACCCGAGTTCTCGCCCGGTCCTCCGCCACTTCAATGGTTGAAGCGCTCGCCAATGCTGTCACAAGGGCCATATTGTCAACTTGCACCACAGCTCGGACGACAAACTGATCTTGATGAATTTGAACTAAGTCTGTCGAGAGACAACCCGTTGGATACTGCGATCGAAGCTGTTGCAGTACGGGGTTGAGCTTTGGACGAAGTGCACTGAGTCGATCGTCGAGGGAACCTGAATCTAGTGACGCAGTATCAAGCGATCGGGTGGCTTGGGGAATGGCTATTGCAAGGTTCATGGTGGTAACGACAGTTAGGTTGATATAAGGATACTAGTACATGAGGACTAGTTGCAAATTTAGACAATTAAGACTTAGACAATCAAACCAGCGAGCCTGCCAATAGACGACAGCTTTTCCAGAGTTTCAAGGCAGTGGTAGCGCCTCGTTGTTAGGATCAACAGTCCATATAGCGTTTTTGGAATAAATCCAAGGTCAACTAACGTTGCGATCAAAACAGACTAATAACGTACAGGATCTTAGACAGTTTGCGACACGATCGATATAATTTTATTGTCTAGCGGCCCTGATCAAGTCCAATATTAGGTCCGATCGGTCCGATGGTGAGGATTGTTTTCCCAGCTACAGATAAGGGAGAACTCTCTTAATATCGTGGGAAGAAATACTTGAGTGACCTGATACTATTAAAATTCTCGAATCTAATAGAGATTAGATTTTTATAATATTTACTAACCACTTTTAAACAATAAGTCCTTTTAAATTCCGTATAGTAGAAATTGGTGCATAATAATGGTTTTTAAAATTGACTTTAGTGAATAATCCTGAACCCACTCGTGTGAATTTCGATCGTCAGCTCAAACGCGTCCAACGGGATGTTTTAAAAATGGGCGCACTCGTTGAAACGTCCTGTCAGTTAGCTCGTCAAGCGATGTTTGAACGGGACTTAGAAGCAGCAGATCAAATCATCGTTGCCGATCGAGAAATCGACGCACTGTATCGTCAAATTGAATTGGATTGCGTCAACATGATTGCGCTTCAATCTCCTGTCGCTCAAGATTTAAGGCTGCTAAGTGCTCTGATGCAGTTGGTTCGCGACATCGAACGCATCGGTGACTATGCCAAAAATTTGGGAGAAGTTTCTGTTCGACTCTTTCCTTACGAGCCACAACCTCAGATGATTCAGATTCGGACAATGTTCGATCGATGTAGGGCTATGTTGGCGACTGGGCTAAAGGCATTATCAGATTTAGATGCGAAATCAGCGGAGGACATGCGGCTATTGGACGACGCGGTTGATTCAGACTACGAGAATCTCTACACGCTTCTAACTCAAAAAACAGAGCTTCGGGGTTCCATCGAACCGATCGTATTGATGGTGCTTGCAATTCGCCACATTGAACGCATGGCCGACCATTCCACCAACATTGGCAAACGGGTGAGTTACATTGTCACGGGGGAACGTTAGAGAAATCTGTGAGTTTTGAGTGGGTGGGACATCATAGTGATTTAATATTCTGTGGGTTAGGGTCGATCGCATCGCCGCCCAACTCCGTCGCTGAACATCATAAGGACATGCCGCTCCAATGGAATTTTCGATCGCCGAACTCTTGGTTAATCTCGACAGTGACAAACTAGTTGCTCCAAAAACCTTGGAACAAAAGTTGGAATGCCAAGTGGAGGGCGATGTTCGAAAACTTCAAGTGGCGCTGGATGCCCTTGAAAAAATCGGTCTCGTCGAAAAAGAACGCGGCAAATATCGTCGTCTCCCCGAAGAAGGCATCATCGAAGGCAAATTGCGCTGCTCCAGTAAGGGGTTCTGTTTTGCCATTCAAGACACCGAAGAAGCCGAAGACATCTACATCCGTGAGAGCCATCTCAACAGCGCTTGGAATGGCGATCGCGTCATGGTGCGAGTGACCAAAGAAGGAACCCGTCGTCGATCGCCTGAAGGTGAAGTGCGCTTGATCTTGGAACGATCGAACCCCTCTATTTTGGCCCGCCTGAAAAAAATAGAGGATGGTACCTTTCGCGCCGTCCCTCTCGACGATCGGCTCCTGTTTGAAGTCAACCTTGAACCCACAGAACTCGACCTCGACTCCGCCCTAGAGCAATTGGTCCATGTTGAAGTTCTGCGCTATCCCTTGGGCAACAGCGGACCTAATGGCAATGTGGTCAAGCTCTTGGGCACGGACGACGCGGCGGATGACATTGATATTGTTTGCTGTAAACATGATCTAACGCCCGTTTTCCAGCCCCACGTTATGGCGGCAGCGGCAGCGATTCCACCAAAAATCTCTAAAATCGAGATCAAGCGTCGCATGGACTTGCGGAAAGTCACGACC